>JBFIHP010000234.1:0-5733 GCA_041601735.1 Planctomycetota bacterium
ACCTGCGCATCGAGCTCGTCGCGCGCATCCATCTCGAGGTGGTTCTGGTAGTCGATCTTCTCGAGCAGGAGCTCGATCGCGTCGCCGAGGCGACCGACGTCGGCGAGCTCCTTGACCTCGCTCATCGTCCGGCGGAAGTCGGCGAGACCGCGCGCGGCGGTCCCGCGCAGTTCGGCCTCCATCGCGCCGGAGAGGATGAGTTCGAAGGTGGCCATGCGCCGCTCGGTCGCGCGCTCGATCAGCTTGTCCTGGGAGCCGCGGCCGACGCCGCGTGCGGGCGTGTTGATGATGCGCAGGAGCGCCCCGTCGTCCATCGGGTTGGCGATCAGCTTCAGGTAGGCGAGCAGGTCCTTGCACTCGCGCCGGTCGAAGAGCGAGCGGGTGCCGACGACGCGGTAGGGGATCTGCCGCTCGCGCAGGTAGAGCTCGATGGCGTTCGACTGCTGGTTGGCGCGGAAGAGGATCGCCATGCTCTCCCAGCTCCGGCCCTTGGCCTTGAGCGCAGTGATGCGACCCATGAGGTGCAGGAGCTCGTCGCGCTCGTCCTCGGCACGATGGAGCTCGATGGGCTTACCCTCGCCGAGCGCCGACCAGAGCTCCTTCTTCATGCGAATCGAGTTGTTGCCGATGACGCGGTTGGCCGAGCGGAGGATGGCGTTGGTCGAGCGGTAGTTCTGGGCGAGCGTGACGACCTTGGCGCCCTGGTAGTGCTTGCCGAAGTCGAGGATGTTGCCGGCGCGCGCGCCGCGCCAGCCGTAGATGCTCTGGTCGTCGTCGCCGACCACCATGATGTTGCGCCGCGCACCCGAGAGATGACGGATGAATTCGTACTGGGTCGAGTTGGTGTCCTGGTACTCGTCGATCATCAGGTAGCGATAGCGATCGCGGCAGAGGTCGAGGACGTCCGGATGCTCGGCGAAGAGCCGGAGCCCCAGCATGATCATGTCATCGAAGTCCATCACCTGCCGGCGGCGCATCTCCTTCTGCATGCTGCCGTAGGCGATGGCGAGCTTGATCTCGGCGTCGTCGCAGGCGTCCTCGAGCGCACCCGCGGCGTCGAGGCCCTCGTTCTTCCAGCTCGAGATCCGGTAGACGCCCCAGCGCGGCGAGATCTCCTTCTCGGAGATCCCGGTCTCGCGGAGGATCGAGCGCAACAGCGTCGTGCGCTCCTCTTCGTCGGCGATGCCGAAGTTCCTGCGGTAGCCCAGGCGGTCGCCGTACTCGCGCAGGAGGCGGATGGCGAGCGAGTGGAAGGTCGAGATCGTCAGGACCTTCGCGGCCTCGGCGCCGACCAGCCTGCCGACCCGCTCGCGCATCTCGCGGGCGGCCTTGTTGGTGAAGGTCACGGCCAGGACGTGTTCGGCGCGGATCCCCTGGGCGAGCAGGTGGGCGATGCGCACGGTGACGACCCGGGTCTTGCCGGTCCCCGCGCCGGCGAGGACCAGGAGTGGGCCCTCGCCGTGACGGACGGCCTCGAGCTGCTGGGGATTCAGTCCCGCGAGCAGGCGCTTGCTCATTCGATCCTCGTCGTCTTGGCACCGCAGGGGAGCGCGACCGGATGCGATGATGCCCGGCGGCGCTCGGAAGGGGCGCGGATTCTACCCGCTGACACCGGCAGTCAAGGGCCCGCGGGAGCGACGGCGACGAGGGGGGCGGCACCGAGCCTCATCTCGCGACCCGCCTTTTTTGCGGGCGGCTCGGTAATGCCGACGCAAGGTCGTCTATGAAGGGCTTGGAGGGCGAGCCTCGCGGTTCGTCCGCCACAACGTCCAACGACGCTGAACCTCGGCAGGTGATCTAACGGCGCGAGTCATCTGTCCGAGGCTCGGCGTTTTTTTTGGGCGCGGCGGCCGCAGCCAAGTGAAGCGGCTCCCACCCGAAGGCGCGAGCCGCAACCGACCTTCCCCCGCGAAGGATCAGGCCACACCGACGATGGCAGTCGTCGGGCCAACAACGCTGAGCATGCCGCGAGTAAACGCGACATGCGCCCGAGCATATCGACTCGGGGCCCCTGTGGTCCAGAAAAACTCCCCGCCATCGCGATCCGTTCTCCGCCGCCCGACGCGAGTCGCCGAGCGCGGCCTCAGCCGGGGGTCCCGGTCGCCACAAGCCGCAATCGCGCCAGCGCTTAGAGCCCTCGGGGCTCAGGACGCCCGATTGAAGGGACCCGGACCCTGTGGTAGCGTCCGATCCTCGCCATGCGGCGAGGGCCGGCCGACCTGCGGCCGGGTGACGGCGCGGCCTCCGGCCCGCCGGCCTCACGGGCTCATCGGGAAGAACAAGGTGATCGAATCGCGGCGCGGCTTTCTCGAGCGGACATTCCTGAGCCTCGTCCTGACCGCATTCGCCTGCGGCCCGACCGGTTGCGGTCCCGATCCGGCCCACCCCGCGAGCGCCGAACAGGTCCTGCTCGATCACGCCATCGAAGCGCTCTGGAGCGACGTCGCTCCGGAGAGCGTGCAGAGTCTGAGGACTCGCTCGCTCCTGGTCGAGAAGAACGACGGTTTCTCATCGACCTTCGAGCTGGAGACCCATCTCGGACCGGGCGGCGAATACCGCGAATGCCGGATCTGGCAGGACTTCGGACTGAGGGAGATCTTCGCCTCGGCGGGAGAGCGCTCCTGGTACCTGGTCGATGGGACCCTGATCGAGAACGAGGATGCGATCGAGGAGGGCCCGGGCCGCGACCAGCGCTGGCTCTTCGAGATCTCGAAGCTCGCGATCCTCAAGGACGGTGAGCGCTTCAGCCTGAAGCACGAGGGCGATCAGAAGCTCGAGGACGGGACCCCGATCCAGCGCCTTCGCGTAAGAGACAGCCGCCGCGGGGATCTCTCCCTGGCCCTGGACATCGCCACGGATGACTGGCTCGTCCGGCGCGTCGTCCTCGACGACAGTCGCGGCCGTCACAGCTTCAGCCTCCTGCTCGACGACTACCGCGCGGTTGACGGCATCCAGTTCGCCCACAGCATCGTCTCGCGGCTCGACGGCAAGCACTTCGCCAGTCAGACCGTGCAGGAGATCGAGATCAACCCGGTGCTGGACCCCGGGACCTTCACCCCGCCGACCGGCGAGACGCCGCTGCAGGTCATCCGCAAGGACTCGATCGGCGGCTGGATGGCCTGGCGCAGGCTGGCGGACGAGGAGGTGGCGGGCGAACTCCCGGCGCTGCGCGAGTGGATCACGAGGAACGGCCTCGAGGTCGCGGGCCCTCTCGTCGTGCTCGGCGGCAACCCCGAGGGGACTCCGAAACGGAGTCGCCGGCTCGCTCTCGCCGTGCGCCCGCCCAAGGCGGAGATCCTGGCCAAGCTGCCCGCGAGCGAGGACTTCGGTCTCTTCGAACTCGTCAGCGCGCCCGCGCTCTGCCTCACGGCGGTCGGCGCCGACGAGGTTCTCGAGGGCCGCGAGGCCCTCGCCAGGGCGCTGCGGGATCAGGGCTCCCGGGCGGCCGGGCCGGCGATCGAGGTCTACTTCTCCCGCGATGGTCGCATTCGCCAGCTCCAGATCCCCATCAACTGAGATGCGTGTCGCGCCGCCCCCCCTCGGGCTGCTTGCCCTCGTCCTGATGCTGCTCGGCTGCGGCGGCGAGACCGAGGAGCGGGGTGCCGAGTTTCCGCGCCTGGCGGGAGCCTGGCTCGTCCACCGGGACGCCGCGGGTTTCTCGGAGTCGCGCTTCCGGGACCGCCTGGACCACCTCCAGGATCAGGGCTACCGCTGGCTCGCTCTCGCGGCCGAGCCCGCGATGGCCGACGTCCGGCAGCCGAACATCGACCTGGACCCCCACGACGACGACCTGCGCCGGGCGATCCGCGCGGCCCGTGCAGCCGGCTTCCGGGTCCTGCTCTTCCCGCGCATCGAGAGCGAGAGCTTCTTCCGGCCCGAGGAACCGCTCTGGCGCGGCGACATCGCGATGGACTCGGCGCTCGCCTGGTCGCTCTTCCACGACCAGCTGGAGTCCATGCTGCTCCACTACGCCGCCATGGCGGCCGAGGAGGGCGTGGACCTCCTCTCGCTCGGCCTCGAGTACCGGCAATCGACGCGCGCCTTCCCCGAGCGCTGGCGGCGGATCATCGCGGCGATCCGCGCCGTCTATCCCGGGCCGCTCACCTACTCGGCCAACTGGTACGAGGAGTTCCGCGAGATCGAGTTCTGGGATGCGCTCGACCACATCGGAGTCGGCGCCTACTTCCCCGTGGCCGGGGCGCCGCGAGCGAGTCCGGCCGTGATGCGCGCGGCCTGGCAGCCGATCCGGCACGAGCTGGCCGCCCTGTCGCGGCGCTTCGATCGACCGGTTCTCTTCTCCGAGATCGGCTATCCCGGCGTCGATCAGGCCGGCTGGAAGCCCTGGGAGTGGACGACGAAGGTCGGGAAGGTGGTCGATCACGATCATCAGGCCGACTGCTACCGGGCCTTCCTCGCCGCCTTCGCCGACGCCGACTTCGTCTCGGGCCTCTTCGTCTGGCGCTACGAGGCCGACCCGGACGGGGTCGGGGACATGGATTACAGCCCCGAGAGGCGGCCGGCCGAAGCCGTCATCCGCAGGCACCTCCGTCGCTGAGCGGAGGGCTCAGGGAAGCACGCGGGTCTGCAGGCCGCGCACGACGCCGCCGAAGCGGAAGGCGCGATAGCGGCGCATGACCTCCTCGATCACCTGCTCGCCCTGGGGCGGCCAGATCTCCTTCAGCTCCGCGCCGAACCGAGGGGTCGTGGCGATCCGCGCGATCTCGCCCTCGAAGACACCGATGCGCTCGGGGCTCGCCACGAAGAGAAAGGCGAGCTCGTCGCCGACGGCGACGGCGGTGACCTCGTCGAGCTTCCAGCCCTCGGGAGACCGAGGGAGCCGGAGGGCGCCGTCGATGGCGAAGGTCGCCGCCGGCCCGGATCTCGGCTCCAGGACATGGACGTCGCCGCGGCCGTCTACGAGCAGGACGTAGACGTACTGCTCGCCATCTCCGAGGCGATCGACGATCTCGATGGCCACGGACAGACCGACCCGGACCAGGCCGCGCTGCTCCTCACCGTCCGGCCCGATCGAATTCACGGCCAGCAGGGTATCGACCGGCATGAAGGGCTCTTCGACGACCTCGCCCCGGTCGTCCGTCGCCTTGAGGATGAAGTGGCCTGCGAGGAGGGCCAGGAGCAGCCCGCAGCCGGCGAAGATGATCCGCAGGCGGCGGCGCGCCGCGACCGGGACCATGTCGGTGGGCTTCGGCGGGCGAGACGGCGCGGCGATCGTCGCGGCGGCGGCGACGGCGGCGACGGGCTTCGCGGCGGTCACGGTCTGGTTGGCCATGCGCGCCGTGCAGGAATCGCAGAAGAGGATGTGGCGCCGGAGAGCGCGGGCCCGATCGGCGTCGATCGTCCCGGCGAGCAGCTCCTTCAGCTCCGCCTCGTCGGGGTGACCGCCGTCGGCCGCGGCGTCGTGCAGGGCCCCCGTCGTCGCCGAGCCGGCGGCTTCGCGCAGCAGTCGCTCGAGCAGATCGCGGGATTCAGCGCTCACGGGCGGGTCCCTCCCGGAGTTCCGCGACGAGGATCTCGGACAGGGCTTCACGCGCCTCCTCGACGAGGCGGGCCACGGTGATCTCGTCGAGCCGGCTCTCCTCGGCGAGAGCGGCGTGGCTTCTGCCCTCGAGGAGGTGCGCCCGCAGCAGGGCGGCGGCGGCGAGCCCGGTCTCGCCGCGTTGCGCGAGACGATCGAGGCCCAGGGCCAGGAGCCGGGCGGCTTCGTCACGACGC
>JBFIHP010000235.1:0-5713 GCA_041601735.1 Planctomycetota bacterium
TCCGACCCGGGGGGGAGGTCGGAGGCTCCGGGGAGGAGGATCGATCTCGGCGAGATCGGACATACGGTGCCAGGCACTTTCCGCCGGGGCGCCTCACGATTCTGGTTCTCGGACGACCCGGAGAGTGCCCCGGCAGAAAGGTCCAGGCACCCCAGGTCCGCTCGACTCCGGTCGTCGGACATACGGTGCCAGGCACTCTCCGCCGGGGCGCGGGTCGAGACTGCAGAGGTCCATGGCATCAGGATGCACTCATGGAAGCCGAGAGAGCGGTGTATTCGAAGGTCCGAGTTGGCGGCACTCTCGGCTGGTCAGACGTCGGAATTCAGAGGCGAGAGGCAGAGAAGGCAGCCGCTGCCGCGGTCTCCAAGGCACCCCGGGTCCGCTCGACTCCGGTCGTCGGCGTTTTTCCGACAGCACCTTCAGCCGTCGATCACGTCCATCTCGAGGATCACGAAGATCGGATTCTCGCCGAGCGCGCCGATGACCACGATCTCGTCCGCGGGAAGAGTCGTCGATGTCATCAGCTGCTGGGTCTCGCGCCGCCGGCCCTTCTCGTCGGGCTGGGGTCCGCTGAACCCGAACTGGACGCGCTCGAGCTGCAACGTTCGGGTCTGGGTCGAGTAGCCGCCGGTGCGCAATTCGAGCTCGGCCGCGAGACCGTCACGACCGCTCATCTGCATCTGGATGGGCTGGCCGCTTCCCGTCGAGACGCGGATGGCGCCCGTGGCGAGCATCTCGAAGTGCTCGAAGCGGGTCAGTTCCTTCATCTCGGGGGGGAGGAGCTTCGCGATCCGGGGGTCCGGATTCTCCAGCTCCGCGCTGCCCTGCACGATGCGACAGCGGATGAGGACCTGCGGGCGGGGCGTGTCGATGAGGCCGATGATGCGCTTCATCTCGGCGACGCGCTCCTTCGAGTCGTTCAGCATCAGCATGCTCCGCGACTCGATCGGTCGCACGTTCGCATAGGTCGTGCCCATCGGACCCATGCCGTCGATCCGTGCCAGCGAGCCGAGCGCCGCGATGGCCTCGCTCAGGCCGATGTACTCGACTTCGACCTCGCTGCTCACCAGCCCGCGATCGGCCACCGTCACCTGCGCGAGTTCGCCGACGATCGTCTCGATGCCGGCCTTGACGGCCTCGACCCGGCCCGGTCGGTCGTGGATCAGGATGCTGTCGCCGAGGAGCATCAGGTTGTAGATCGATCGCGTCGAGCCCTCGTCCTCGACGGCGAAGTGCCGGCCGTAGAGCTGTTCCACGGTCGAGAAGATGTCGGATGCGTCCTCGACGTGCACGAACTCGAGCCGCAGATCGGAGCTGCTCGGGAGCTTCGCCGGGCCCGCGGCCGGGACGTTCTGGGCCGCGAGTCGCGCGGCGGGGAGGGCGAAGAGCAGGGCCAGGACCAGGAACAGGTTGCGATCTCTCATGATCAGTTCTCCTCGGGATCTTCAGGGGGATTCGGTGTCGGGCTGACCAGCAGGAGTCGCAGGCGCCCCTTCTTGAGTTCGATCTCGCCGCTCGCGGTCACCCGGCGGCCGACGGCGACCTTCGCGGTCTCCGTCCCGGTCGCGTCCTCGGTCGCACCGAGGTCACGGGCGATCTCATGAACCGGAGGGCGCGAGCCGGAGTTGCCCTGTTGGAAGGCCAGGGCGCCCAGGAGGGCGAGGACCAGCGCGGCGACGGCGGCCAGGGCCGGCGGAAAGCGCAGCCTGCGTCCGCGGCGCGCGACCGGCGGGGCCGGGCACTCGAGGGCGCCCCAGGCCGCCTTCATCCAGGCCGTGGCCGCCGCCGTGCGCGGATCCCGCGCCCGATCGTCGCCGTCGATCGGGTCCGGGGTCTCGAGCTTCCGCCAGAGTTCATTCCAGCTCTTCTCGTCCTTCTCTTCGCTCATGACCTACTTCCGGGGTCGGCCAGCCGGCGATCGAGCAGATCGCGCAGGCGCCTTCGGGCCAGGGTGAGGAGCGAGCGCACCGAGCTCTCGGTGATCTTCAGGGTCTCGGCGACCTCGCCGGTCGGGACGGCCTCGAGTTCGCGCAGCACGAAGACCTCGCGCTCGCGAGTGCTGAGCCGCGAAAGGGCGCGTTCGATCAGGCCCCGGAGTTCCTCTTGCTCGAGACCGCCCGGGTCGGCGGGCAGCGTGTCCGTCAGGGCGCTCTCGTTCATCGCAGCGGGCTTCGGTCGTGCCTTCAGGCGGCGGAGGCGATCGCGTCCGAGGTTGATCACGAGGGTGTTGCTCCAGGCTCGGAAACTGCGCGAGGGGTCGCGCGAATCCAGACGGTCGAGGATCCGGACCATGGCCTCCGAGGCCAGGTCCTCGGCCTCCTGGAAGTCGCCGAGGAGGCCGAAGCTGAGCCGGAAGATCCGGGGATGATCCCGGCGAAACCAGCGATCGATCGCCTCGGCTTCGCCGCGCAGGAGACCGGCGAGGGTGTCGCCATCCGGGCTGTTCTCGTCGTTTCCTGCCATGGGCTCGCCCTGATCGACGCGCTCGCTGGGCGAGCGCTGAATGGAATCCGCGAAAAAGGGCCGTTGAAGCGTCCCCCGGGCTACCTCATAGTCGGGTCGTCTCGCGGACAAGGGAAGAGTGGTGAAAAGCCACCGCGGTCCCGCCGCTGTATGTGGGGACGAAGGCCCGAGATGCCACTGCCGACCAGGATCGGCGGGAAGGCGCGGCCGGAGGACGATCCACGAGCCAGAAGACCTGGCCGCGAGGGTTTGTTTCATCGTCGTCTTCGAGGACAAGACGCGTGGCCGCCCCGAGCAGAATCCGGTCCGATCGAAGCCCGTCCACCGGGACGCCTCCCTTCGCCGCCCCGGATCCCGTCACCGAGCCGACCCCGGTCCCGATCTCGAAGACCTGAACCCGTCCCCGGGCGCGCGTGAACGCTCGCGGGAGGAAAGGTCTCCATGTCCCATCGCTTCCGGACGGCGCTCGCCGTCCTCGCCCTCGTCCTCGCCTCGGCGACGACGACCCGGGCGCAGTACGCCTCCTTCGTCGCGGCCTTCAACCAGGGCCCCGGCACCGGCATCTTCACCACCGCCAACATCCTCGGGGGTCCGACCGGGCAGGGCTTCAACTCGGGCTCGCTCGACATCCTGACCCTCGGACAGGGCGGCTCGGTCACCCTCGGCTTCTCGAGCCCGATCCGCGACGGCCGCGGCGTGGACTTCACCGTCTTCGAGAACGGCTTCGAATTCCCGACGCAGTGGGTCTTCAGCGAGGTCGCCTACGTCGAGGTCTCGACCAACGGCGTCGACTTCGTCCGCTTCCCCTCGCGCTTCCAGGGCCCGAACACGCCGCTCTCGCTCTTCCAGACCCTGCCCATGGGCAGCTACGCCGGCCTCGCCGGCTCGCTGCCGGTCGTCGCCAACGTCATGACCGGATTCGTCGATCCCCTCAATCCGGTCTACTCCGGCGGCGACGCCTTCGACCTCGAGGATCTCGCCGCGGAGCCCGCCGTCCTCGCGGGCCTCGTCGATCTCCAGAACGTGAACTTCGTCCGTCTCGTCGACGTGGTCGCCGGCCTCGACCTCGACTCCGCGGGCGCGATCATCCACGACAGCCACAACGGCAGCGGCTCGGACAGCGCCGACTTCGACGCGGTCGGCGTCATCAACTCGGCCGCGAACTTCGCGCCCGGTCAGCCCGAGGTCGAGTTCTTCCTCGACGCGATGGGCTACCTGCACCTTCGCTTCGAGGACCAGGACGGCATCGGCGACCTCGACGGCCTCTCCTTCATGGGCAGCTTCAACCTGCGCATCTTCAGCCCTCAGGACCTCTTCATCTACTACGACGTCTGGAGCATCGACGCCTTCGGCCTCGAGCTGCGCACGAAGTTCCCGGTGGTGGGTTCCGGCATCACCGGCGTCGGCGGCGTCGGCATCCGCGATCTCGCGGGCCAGGTCTCCTACGACCAGTTCGTGCTTCCGGGCTGAATCGTCTCCTCGCGGGCCGGTCGCGGGACCGGCCCGTCTCATTCTCGAGGTCCGCAATGAATACGTCGATCGCCTCCTTCCTCGCCATCATCCTCCTGACCACGATTCCGAGCGCGGGCCAGCGTCCGCTCCACCGCATCGAGGGCGACCAGGCGAGCCTGAGGCTCGGCACCGTCGTCGTCGGTCTCCACGACCTCGATCTCGACGGCGCGCCCGAGTTCGCGGCGGCGACCGGCCAGAACCGGGTCGACGTCTTCGACGGCGCGACGGGGGCTCTGCGCTTCAGCATCGCGGGACCCGCGAACCAGGACTTCGGCGCCGCCCTGGCGCCCCTCTTCGACGCGAACCTCGACGGCGTTCCCGATCTCGCGATCGGCGCACCCGCCCTGCAGAACGCCTCTCTCGCGGGCAGCGTCTTCATCCACTCCGGGCTCGACGGCAGCCTCATTCGCGTCATCACCGGCAGCCAGGCCGGCGAGCACTTCGGCTGCGCGCTCGAGCTCTACGGCGATCTCGACGGCAACGGCAGCGACGATCTCGTGATCGGCGCGAGCCATCACGACAAGGCCGGCATCCAGGACTGCGGCGCCGTCTACGTCCACGATCCGGCGACGGGCAATCAGCTCCTCCAGCTCCTCGGCGCCTTCTGGAACGACTCCTTCGGCGCCGCCATCGCCGTCGTCCCCGACCTGAACGGCGATCAGCTGCCCGAACTCGCGATCGGCTCGCCGCTCGGCAACCAGACCGGCACCATCGTCGGTCTCTACGGCGGCAGCGGGCAGGTCGTCGTGCACGGGAGCGGCGGGACCTGGAACCCGATCGCCACCATGCTCGGCGCCGCGGCCGACGACTTTCACGGCAGCTCCCTGGCCTCGCTCGGCGACCTCGACGGCGACGGCTTTCCCGAGCTCGCGATCGGCATCCCCGGTCACGACAACGCCCTCGGCAGCTCCACAGGCCGCGTCGAGGTCCGGTCGCTACCCTTCGGGCAGCTCGTCCACGCCCGCGATGGCCAGGCCGGCGGCGATCGCTACGGCGACCGCCTCGCCGCCCTCGGCGACGTCGACGGCGACGGCCAGATCGACCTGGGCGTCGGCGCTCCGAACGCCGGCGCCTTCGCCGAGGGGCGCATCGAGGTCATCCGCGCGAGCGACGGCCAGCTCGTCTGGCAGCGGCAGGGGAGCGCGGTCTTCGAGAACCTCGGCGTGTCGATCGCGGCCCTCCACGACTACGGCATGGACGGTGTCTCGGAGTTCCTCTTCGGCGCTCCGGGAGCGAGCGGCGCCTCGTTCTTCAGCGGCCGCCTCGAGAGCCTGAGCCACCGCCTCGGCGTCTACGGCGCGCCGGCGCGGGGCGGCAGCAACCCGGTGCTCGGCGCGCAGCAACGCCCGCTCCGCATCGACGGCGGCTTCGGCGGCTTCTTCGACGGCCGGGTCGAGCTCGCCCTCGGTCAGCCCTTCACGCTCGGCGTCGAGCAACCCCAGGGCTCGAGCCAGCCCGTGAACTTCGTGCTCTGGGCGGCCTTCGGCATCCCGGCCGCGACGGAAGGGGAGGACCTGCCTTACGGACTCGGCCGCCTCGTCATTCCGACCGCGATCATGCACCCCGGGCTCCAGCCCTGGCTCTTCACCCTGGCCGACGGCTTCGGTCTCGGCCTGCCGGCGCTCGTCCCGGCCGGCCCCACGCCCTTCCTCGCCACGAACCCCGGCCTCGGCTTCCCGCTCGAGGTCACCATCCAGGGCCTGATCGAGGAGCAGCCCGGCCTCCTCGCCCCGACCAA
>JBFIHP010000236.1:0-5692 GCA_041601735.1 Planctomycetota bacterium
CCGGCGAGGCCGGCTTCGCCCTGACCCTGGTCTACTACCTCGTGCCGCTCCTCGCCGCCTTCGCGGCCTGGTGGCTCGCACTCGTCCGCCATCGGCGCCGCCTCACGGCCTGATGGGGCTCAGGCTCGCGGGCGTCGCTCGATCGTGGTGCCGAGGACGACGTCCTGGACGCCGGCGTAGGGCCGCAGCAGGTTGACGATCGCGATGAAGAGATAACCGAAGAGAACGATCGCGGTCACGACGAAGACCGCCTCGGCGCCCAGGCCGAGCGCCTGCAGCGCCGGGCCGATGAGGGAGGCCAGAGGGAGCGGAGCCCAGGTGAGGAGGGAGCGAAACGCAGCCCGACCGCGGGAGACCCGGCGCCCCGCCTCGTCCACGAGGCGAAGGCCGAGCAGTCGGAAGCCGGGTCCGTCGCGCAGCGCGAAGGCGAGGCCCGCGAGCGGCAGGACGACGGCGCCGAGGCTGAAGAGGCCGTTCAGAAGGGCCGCGCGACCGATCTCCTGGACACTCTCGGCGTCACCGAGACGACTCAGGAGATCCCGGGCATGGAGGGCGAAGGGGAGGGCGCCCAGGAGCAGCTGCAGGGCCCTTCGACCCCGGCTCAGGCCGGGCGCCAGCGCCGTCACCGCTCCGAGGGCGCGTCCGATCGCCATGCGATCCTTCGCGGTTCGGGCGGCCAGGAGGCGGCGCAGCAGGGCCGCGGCCTCGTCGGGGACCTCGGCCGGCCACTCGGCCGGCCGCTCCGAGCCCAGGAGCGCGCGGAGGATCACCCCCATCCGGTCCGCTTCAGGGTCGTCCGCCAAGGTCGGCGCCTCCGCGAAGTCGAGCTCGCAGGTCAGGATTCGCAGGTGCCCGTCCTGATCGACGAGGAGGCGATCGAGCGCCGGCGGCTCGCCGCCGCTCTCGGCCAGCAGATGGACGAGGGCCTCGCGCGCCTCCGCCCAGCCCGGATGGGTCCCGCTGGCGAGATACTCACCGAGCGGAGCACCGCCCGGGTCCTCGTAGATGTCGTGGCGACGGCCGTCGAGGGTGAGCCCCTCGAGCCGACGCAGTTCGCCGAGGTCCGGGAGCTCGCCGCTGCCCGACTCCTTCGCGCGGTGAATCCAGACCCGACGATCGAGCCTCGGATCGCGTGCCGCCAGGATCTCCCCTCGAGGTGTCGCGGCGACGACGGCCCGGACCTCGAAGCGGCCGATCGCCGGCGTCGAAGCTGCTCGGCGCCCGCTGCTCTCGAGACGGAGGCGGCCCGCCGACGTCGTCCGCGCCCGGGCGACCGAGACGACCCGCGTGCCGGTCAGGAACTCGTGCAGCCCGCGAAAGCCGTTGCGCCGACGGGCGAAGGCGAAGAGCGCGAGCAGCCAGACCTGGGCGACGATGGCTGCGATCGTCGCGGGCAGCACCAGGAGAAGCGGCCTGCGGAGCTGAAAACAGAGCGCCCGTCCCGCGGCGCGGAGCAGTCCGGGCGCCTGGCCCGTCTCGGTCGTGACCCGCAAGCCCATCGCCAACTTGCCGAGGCTGCAGCCGCGACGGCCCTCGAGGATGCCGAAGTAGGCCAGGAAGGCGACGAAGCTCGAGGCGTCGGCCCAGCGCCCGGGGAGGAGCCCGAGGACGCCGTCGATCGCGAGGAGCACGATCATGTCCAGCATCATGGCGCCGAACCGGTAGGCCAGCGACGCGACGCGCGGACCCTCGCCCAGGAAAGGTGCGAGGGCGCGACGGAAGGCGGCGCAGTCGCGATGACGGTCTTCCGGCCTCTTCGCCAGCGCCTTCATCACGACCTCGTCGAGTCCGACCGGCAGATCGGGGCGGAGATCCTCGAGCGCCTCGGGCTCCTCGGTCGTCACCCGCACGATGAGGTCGCCGATGTTCGTCGAGGGGTGAGGCGCTCGGCCCGCGAGCAGCGCGTAGAGCAGGGCGCCGCTCGAGTAGACGTCGCTGCGTAGATCGACCGCCTTGCCGCGCAGCTGCTCCGGGCTGGCATAGAGCGGCGAGCCCAGGAACTGACCACTGGTCGTGAGCGAGAGGTCGGCGCCGGTCCGTCTGGTGAGGCCGAAGTCGCCGATCTTCGCCCGGCCGTCGGAGCTTAGGAAGACGTTCGAGGGCTTGACGTCACGATGCACCAGGCCGATCGCATGCGCCGCCTCGAGGCCGCGCAGGACCTCGTCCGCCCACTTCAGGGCCTGGGCCGTGGAGATCTTCTCGTCCGCCCGCAGCCGGTCCTCGAGGGTCTCGTCCAGGAGTTCCATCGAGATCGCGGGCGAGTTCTGGACCCTATGGGCGCCGTAGACGAAGACGCAGTTGCGATGGACGAGCGCCGCCGCCGAGCGGGACTCGCGTTCGAAGCGCTGGAGCGTCTCCTCGGAGAGCCGCAGGTCCGGCGTGACGACCTTGACGGCGACGCGCCGTCCCCCGTCCTTCTCCAGCGCCTCGTAGACGACGCCCATGCCGCCGCGGCCCAGCTCTCGAACGAAGACGAACTCGTCCGTCTCCGGCGGTAGCGGGCGCGATTCGCCGTCTCTCGCGGCCGACCCGAAGCGGCTCAATCCGTCGAAGAAGAAGGACTCGTCGCGGTCGTCGGGTTGCGCATCGTCGGCCATGGTCGGGTCATTCGAGCAGGGCGGAGGATCGCGGTCAAGGCGAGGAGATCAGCGCAGAAGCCGGCGCTCCAGCGCCGGATCGCTCAGGACGCAGGACTCGGCAGCGCCGAGAGCATGCCGTCGGCGGGCGATGAGGTCGTAGAGCGCGTCACGCCAGCTGCGCGGCACGATGCGAAACAGGCCCGCGAGTCGAAAGACGCCGCCGAGCTCGCCGGCGATGAGCAAGAGCGCCGCGCTGCGCAGCGCGGCGCGTTCGCGAGGACTCTCGAAGTCCCGCACGGCGACGATCGTGCTGGGCTGGTCGGGGTCCAGGCCCTGGCGTTCGGCGAGCGCGCGACCCCGCGCCGAGCCCAGCGGGCAGAAGCGAAGGCGATCATGGCGATCCCAGCGGGCGAGGCGCCGGACCCAGCCGGTGCAGAAGGCGCAGTCGCCGTCGTGCAGGACGACGAGGAGATCGCCGATCTCCTCGTCCCTCCGGGTCTCGGTGCTCACTGGTAGCGGAAGACGATCGCGTTGCCGGCGGCGTAGACGCCCGGACTCTCCTCGACGACCGCCTGGATGGTGAGATCCGCCAGCGGGAAGGGGATGCCGGGGTTCACCGCGTACCAGGGAGCGAGCGAGCTCGCCGTGATGAGCTCGCCGCAGACCGAGCCGAAGGTGCTGACGATGTTGAAGGCGGGCAGGCCCGGGTTCGCGTCGCAGGGCGTGAAGACCAGCGTCCCGTGACCGTAGAAGGGCGGGATGTCGAACTCGTAGATCTTGTTCGGGATGCCCCACCAGGCGATCACCGCGAAGTTGGCGGGCTGCATCATCGTGGTGGGCTGAAGCACCTCGAAGCTGAAGGGCGATCCGAAGGAAGCCCCGACGAAGTGCGCCGGACCGCCGGTCGATCCGTTGATCCGGAAGACCTGCTCCGGGTCGCCGTTCGCGCCGTTGACGTCGCCGGCCGCGGCCGGTCCGAGGAGTCCCGTCACGGTCGTTCCCGCGATTCCGAATGCGGTCACGAGGCCCTGGGCGTTACGCGCCCGCGCGCTGACCGAGTAGGCCGTGAGCGGATCCAGACCGTTCACGGTGGTGCCGTTCCAGAGCAGGCGCGCCTGGAAGAACTCGTTCGCCTGCAACCAGCCGGTCGGCCCGACGAAGAGCGTTCCCACGCGGACCGAGTACTCGGTCGCCGTCGGGTTGCCGTTGGCGCCGATCATCACGATGTCGAAGCTCCCGTTCGTCTGTCCGGTCACGGCGACCGTGCCCGGGACGTTCGCGGGAGTCCACACCCCCAGGGTCGTCGACGGCTGGGTCTCGGCCAGGCTGCTCGCGTTGCGGGCGCGCACCCTGTAGTCGAAACCGGCGTCGGGCGAGAGCGAGGCATCCATGTAGGTCGTGCTCGTCTGCCAGCCGCTCGAGTCGCCGCCGCTGCCGGTGGTCGCGACGAGGTCGAACTTGTACTGCACCGCGCCGGGGGTGGCGGTCGTGGCGGTCATGAGCGCGGTAGACTGCGTGGAGAGGAAGGGCGCCGTGGCAAAGGTCATCGGATCCGGCATCGGCGCGCCGCCGCCACCGCCGCCGGGACCGACCATGACGAGGGCCGCGGCGAGGTTGATGCGACCGTTGCTCACCATCTTGCCGCTGAAGGCCGGCTTCTGATCCGCCGTCGCGATGATCGCCCCGATCACCGAGGCGGGGGTCGCTCCGACGTTGTAGGCGCGGATGAGGCCGACGCAGCCCGTCGCGAGCGGCGCCGAGAACGAGGTGCCGGCCACGTAGCTGTACGAGCCGTTCGAGAACCGCGATGTCGTGTAGACCGTCTGGCCCGCGGCCGCGACATCGACGTTCATCGCCCCGAAGTTCGAGAACGAGGCCAGTCCGTCGTTGTTGTTCGACGCCGCGAGGACCAGCAGGTTCGCGTTCGAGTAGGTTGCCGGCGCGTCGTTCACAAGATCCAGGTTTTGACCCGAATTGCCCGCGGCGACGCAGATGATCATGCCGAGCGTCTCGGCCGTGTTCACCGCCTGCTGCAGCACCGGGTAGTTGCCGCTGCCGTAGCCGGTGGAGAAGTTGCAGGCCACCGCTCCGTTCATCGCCGCGTACTCGATGCCGGCGGCAGAGAGGGCGACCTGGGGGATCGTGTTGCCGTCCTTCAGGATCATGACCTGGGCATTCCAGCAGACGCCGCTGCTGCCCAGGCCGTTGTTGCCGACCATCGCGATGCAGCCCGTCACGTTGGTGCCGTGGCCGTCGAGGTCGTCGGGATCGGCGTCGCCGTCGAGGAAGTCCCAGCCGTGGATGTCGTCGATCCGGCCGTTCCCGTCGTCGTCAACGCCGTTGCCCGGGATCTCGCCCGGATTCACCCAGATGTTGGCGGCGAGGTCCTGGTGCGTGATGCGGCAGCCCGAGTCGACCACCGCGATCCGGACGTTGCTCGCATCGGTGATCAGGTCCCAGGCCAGGGGTGCATCCATGTCGGCGTCGTTCGTTCCCGGGTCACCGTTGACCGTCTGCCCGGTGTTGTGGAGCGCGTAGCTGTTGCCGAAGTTCGGGTCGTTGGGAAAGGTCTGCCCGCGCCGACCCAGGACGTTGGCCTGCACCCAGGCGATCTCGGGCCGCGCCGCGAGGCGCTCGATCATCACCGGAACGGGAATGCCGCGGTCGAAGGCCACGAAGAAGGCGCCGATGAGCGGATAGGCGTGGAGAACCTCGAAGCCCTCCGCCTCGAGTCGTTGCCGCTGCTCGTGCCGCG
Source organism: Planctomycetota bacterium (assembly GCA_041601735.1). GTDB lineage: Bacteria > Planctomycetota > DRQF01 > JACKGY01. The sequence goes on from JBFIHP010000236.1 coordinate 5,335, forward strand.
CGATCATGGCGTCGTCGAAGCGCAGGATGACCTGGCCGGACATGTGGCCCTGGCGGATCTCCTCCGGACTCTGCGCAGCGAGCGTGGCGGCGGCGAGGAGGAGGGCGAGCAGGGCAGAACAGAGCTTGAGGCTCGACGACATGGAACTCTCCCGACCGGACCGCGCCTCGTTGCGCGGAAGGGGCCATTCTGGTTTCTCGAAGGTACGGGCACGGCGGACCGTACCCGCCGATTGTCGCCGGGCGCGGGGGCCGCGCCAAACAATCATTCGATCCTGGCCCACTTGGTCGTTGGGTCGGTCTCCAAGACGCCATGATAAAACGGTTTAGGTGATGTCGCGGTCTTTGGCCCGGGGGCC
>JBFIHP010000237.1:0-5669 GCA_041601735.1 Planctomycetota bacterium
GACCGCGGCAGCGGCTGCCTGCTTGGATTCTCGCCTCTGAATTCCGACGTCTGACCAGCCGAGAGCGCCGCCAACCCGGACCTTCGAGTACACCGATCCCTTGGCTCCCATGAGAGCCTCTTGATGCCAAGGACCTGAGCAGTCTCACCCCGCGCCCCGGCGGAAAGTGCCTGGCACCGCATGTCTGAAGGCGGCGCTCGAGAAGTTGCTGGAGCGCCGGCTTCAGGTTCTGTCGGAAGACCGCCAACGACCGGAGTCGAGCGGACCTAGGGTGCCTGGACCTTTCCGCCGGGGCGTTCTCCGGGCCGTCCGAGAACCAGAATCATGATGCGCCCCGGCGGAAAGTGCCTGGCACCGTATGTCTCCTCGACTCCGGTCGGCACGCGCCTTGCCGGTCATCCGAGCGGAATCGCGCGGGCGGAAATCCCCCTCGAATTGAGTTGAGCGACGCGGCCCACAGGGCGATCCTGATGGCCGGAGCGCAACCGAAAGGAAGCCGATGAGCCGAGCCAGCCTGATCGTCATTCTCGTGGTCGCGACCCTCGTCCCCGGCGCCTCGACGGTCGCCGACCTCGCATCCCGTCCCGATCCCGTCCTGGTCACCCTCGGCTACGGGCAGACCTTCGAGGGCAGGAAGATCGGGTCGCGCCGCGGCGTCCTGCTCTTCGAGACCGCCTTCGGCCTGCGCGAGGTCGAGACCGAATCGATCATCGGCGAGCGCGACGCGAGCGAGGTCCGCGCGCGCTACGAGAGCCAGCTGAACGGTCTCGACGAGAAGGACCTCGACGCGCAGCTGAAGCTCGCCCGCTGGTGCCTGGCCCAGGGGCTCAGCTCCGGCCTCGCCGAACGGCTCGCGGTCATCCTCGAGAAGGAACCCGATCACACCTGGGCCTGGAAGACCCTCGAACGGATCGCGCCGCACCACCGGATCACCGAACGCAATCCTCAGCCCGAGGGCAAGGGCCGCTGGGACCGGACTCAGGTGGACCTCACCTACCGGGCCCTCGGCGACGGCGGCTGGGTGAAGGGCGCCATCGCCCGGCTCCAGCTCGACGCCTTGCCCTTCGACGCGCAGATCAACGAGGCGGTACAGAACGCCGAGCGCGGCCGCGAGCTCCAGCGCTGGGTGGCCGTGCAGACCCTCCATCGCGCCGAGCCCGTCCGCAGGGTGAAGATCCTCTACAAGACCGTGCTGGGCGACGACTGCTGGCAGGTCCGCCTGATGGCCCTGCGGTCCCTGCAGAGGCACGACGACGGCACGACCTTTCGCCCCTTCGTGCGCGCGATGCTCAAGCAGGGCAACAACGACGCCGTCCGCATGAACGCCGCCTGGGCGCTCGGCCGCCTCGGCGACAGGCGGGCGGTGGCTCCGCTCGTACGCGCCCTGAAGGCGACCGGCGACCTCCGCAGCCCGCACTCCAACATCTCGAACCTCACGCAGATCGCCTACGTGAAGGACTACGACGTCGAGGTCGCGCAGACCGCCTTCATCGCCGACCCGGTCGTCGACGTCGTGATCGACGGCTTCGTCCTCGACGTCGCCGTCGTCAGCATCGAGCGGCAGCGCACCATCATCTCGACCGCCCTCAACCGCCTCAGCGGCGCCAAGCTCCCGGCCTCGGTCAAGGCCTGGACCGACTGGTGGCAGGAGAAGGGCGCCTCCTTCACAGCCAAGTAAACGCGTGGCCGCGAAGGCCGACGCTCTACAAGAAGCCGGCTGCCCGGTCCGCTGGAGCGCCGGCTTCAGGTGCTGTCCGAAGACCGCCAAGGACCGGAGTCGAGCGGACGTAGGGTGCCTTGGCGACCGCGGCAGCGGCTGCCTGCTTGGATTCTCGCCTCGGAATTCCGACGTCTGACCAGCCGAGAGCGCCGCCAACCCGGACCTTCGAGTACACCGTTCTCTTGGCTCCCATGAGAGCATCTTGATGCCATGGACCTGAGCAGTCTCACCCCGCGCCCCGGCGGAAAGTGCCTGGCACCGTATGTCCGGCACCGTATGTCCGCGCGACCGCATACCACTTTCCCGACAGCACCTTCAGCCGGCATTCCTGTCTCGGAGTATCGTGATCGCCGAAGATCGAAGCCGGCTGAAGCCGGCGCTCCAGCCGGCGCTCCTGTTCTCAGTCCTTCTCGACCAGCATGAGGGTGAGGCGACGCAGCTCCGCCTTCGCGCGCCTCGGCTCGTGCCGCTCGCTCTCGATCAGGATCTCGAAGGGCGGGTCCCCGAGGGCGAGGTCGCCGCTGGCGAGGCCGGACCTCACCGCGAGCTCGAGCGTCTCGACCTTCTCCCCCGCCGCGTCGAGGCGCGAGACCGAGATCGTACCGCGCATCATGCCCGGCGCGGTCACCGTGAGCCGGATCGAGCCCGCGGGGATCTCGTCGGGGAGCGAGCTCTCCTGCCTGCGCTGCGACACGACGGGCTCCTTCCCGACCTCGTGGATCACGAGCCCGATCGCCACGATGATGGGCGCCAGCATCGTGATCGCCAGCACGATCACCGGGAAACGCGACTGCTCGAGATCGGACCTCTCCGTCGTCTCGCTCATCGCAAGAACCTCTTCTCTTCGCGAAGGAAGTGGATGGCCTTGGCGCTCAGGCGCAGGCGCAGGGGGCCGGTATCCTCGGGGCGGACGTCGATGACGGCCGGCTCGAGGCCGTCGTCGATCTCGAACTCGGCGACGAAGGAGCCCTGCTCCGTCCGGCGACAGGACAGGGCGACCTTGTAGCTCGCGTACTCGGGCAGCTCGACCGCCGCCGCCGCACCCGGGTCCCGGAAGGTCGCCTGGTCGCCGCAACCGAGTTCCAGGCCCTCGAGCGCGACCTGGAGCTCGCAACCGGGATCGAGGACGCCGGCGAAGTCGAGGATGAGATCGCGCGCGATCCCGGGCTCCAGGGCCAGCAGGGCAGCCCGGCGATCGAGCCGGAAGCGATGGAGCCGGACGCCGTCGATGAGGCAACGCAGATCGACCGGCAGGGTCGGCACGAGCAGGCGGTGCACGATGTCCGGGTGGTAGAGCGCCACCGGGATCGCCGCGAACCGCTCGTCGCCGTCGGGCGCGACCGCCTCGAGCTCGCCGCTTCGACCTCGCAGCTCTTCGGGGAAGTCGAGGCGCAGCTGCAGGACGATGACGCTCGAGGCCAGGACGAGATCGCCGAGGTCGAGGACGTCGCCGTCGACGACGCGAAGGTCGAAGCGCTCGAGCACCGTGTTCGACCAGGGATCCCGGACCAGGAGGTCCCAGGAGCCCGGCGGAATCCCGAACTCGAAGCGACCGTCATCCTCCAGCTCGACGGCCGCCGTCCGCTCCCAGCCCTCGCGAAGATGGGCGGGGCGGATCTCCGGGACGAGGCCCGCCAGGGTCGAACCCGGCAGCGCGACGAGCCGGCCGCGGATGACGGCCTTGCGGCCGAGCACGATCTCGAGGTCGCGACGCGGCACCTCCGTGCGCAGGGCCCGATCGCGGTGGCCCTCCTTGCTCGCGGTCAGCCCGATCGCGGCCATCGCCGTCCGGAAGCGCAGCTCGAAGCGGCCCTCGGCGTCGGTCTGGGCGAGGTAGCGCGGCGTCGTCCCGTCATCCTCGACACTGCCGGCGATGCCCGGTGAGATCGCCGGCAGGTCGCAGCTCACGACCGCTCCTTCGAGCGGCGCACCGAGGTCGTCCACGACCCGCCCCGTGATCCGGAACACGGCCGCTTCGTCTTCTGCGGCCCCGTCCTCCGCGACCTCATCCGCCTCGGCGGCTGCCTCGTCCGCTTCGCCGGCGAGCCGCTCGTAGTCCCGCGGCCGGTGCTCCGCGCGACGCGGCCCGAGTTCCTCGGCACCGGGCGCGGGACGCTCGGCCCCCTCGAGCCCGGTCTCGCCTTCGCCGTCGCGCAGGACGAGGACGAAGACCAGGCCGAGCGCGAGCAGGAAGAACAGGAGTGCTGCCAGGATCTTCATCGGGGACTCCGCTGCGAACCGCCCGAGGATAGCCCCTGAACTCCGGGAGGGAAACGCCTGCGCTGGAGCGCCGGCTTCAGGTGCTGTCGGAAAACCGCCGACGACCGGAGTCGAACGGACCTAGGGTGCCTTGGAGACCGCGGCAGCGGCTGCCTTCTTGGATTCTCACTTCTGAATTTCGACGTCTGACCAGCCGAGAGCGCCGCCGACCCGGACCTTCGAGTACACCGTTCTCTCGGCTCCCATGAGAGCATCTTGATGCCATGGACCTCAGCAGTCTCGCCCCGCGCCCCGGCGGAAAGTGCCTGGCACCGTATGTCCCGTATGTCCGCGCGACCGCATACCACTTTCCCGACAGCACCTGAAGCCGGCGCTCCAGGCGTTCCAGGCGCTCGCTTCAGTCGAGATGACCGGCGAGATCCCTGGAGAAGGTGATCGTGAAGACCGGCTCATCGGCATCCGGCTTCAGCTCGATCGAGTCGGGTGCGAAGAGAGCCACGCCGTCTCCGGTCTTCCGCGGGAGCTGCTTGCCCTCGACGTTGGGCATGACCGCGTAGCGTCCGGGCTCCGGCAGGACGAACCAGGTCGTGTCGGCGCCCATCCAGGCGACTCCGGCGCTGTAGTAGCCGCCCTGCCCGGTGAGGTGGCAGTAGACCATCTTGCCGCCGAGTGACGGGTCGTCGCAGCGAAAGCGGATGCCGACCCTGATGCCGGGCCCGATCGTGATGCTCGCCTTCGCCTCCCGGATCGTCGCGCGCGCGACGCCCGCACCATCGGCGGTGACCTCGAGATCGACCGGGAGGTGGTCCACGTTGAATCGGATCACGCGGCCCGCGCTGCCCGGCTGGTAGCCCGTGCGGATCGCGCGCGTGGTTCCGGGCTCGAAGACCCGGTACTGGAAGTGCCCGGGCGAGCTCTCCTCCCTCATCCTGATCGCCACCTCGACGTTGATTCCGCGGGCCGGCACCACGACCTCGCCGAGATCGCGCAGCTCGCCGGGCGGGACGTCCAGGCCCGGCCAGTCGGCCAGACGCTCGCCGTTCCGCGCCATGAAGGTCCCGGCCCGAACCAGACGCATGTCGTAGCGGTCCGACTCCACCACGATGTCGAGATTGCCGTCCTCGGGGACCGGTGCACTCTGTCGCCGACTTTCGTCGCCGTCGCGCAGGTACTCGAAGCGCAGCCCCGTGATCACGGAGCCGTCGGCGGCGATGCAGCGCAGGCGGACCCTCGCCCGGCGACCGAGTTCGAGGACGACGTCGCGACTGCCCTTCACGCATTCGACCATGCCGGTGACGTGATCGCTCTTCCAGGCCCGCAGGTTCACGCGGTCACGCTCGAAGACGTCATGCATGGCGAAGCGACCCTCGACGTCGCTGACGGCGGAGAGGCCGCCATAGTCGAGCTGCCGCCCCCGGCTGCGATCGGTCCGCTTGTTCTCGACCGAGATCCTGGCCCCGCGGATCGGCTCGCCGGCGTCGTTCAGGACGCGACCGGCGACCACGAGGGGCAGGTCCGCCATCTCGATGCGGTCGAGGTCGGTCATCCCGAGGGGGAAGGCCTGCGCCGGGAACATGCGGACCAGCGGCCGCCCGGGCTCGAACTGCACGACGAGCGCCCAGGGCGAGCGGGCGAGGTCGCGAGCGGCGGTCTCGTCGAGACCGAGGACGAGGCGGCCGGAGCCGTCGGTCCTGGCGCCCATGACGTTCCACTCCGCCACGCTCGCGGC
>JBFIHP010000238.1:0-5666 GCA_041601735.1 Planctomycetota bacterium
AGCGCGAGGCCACGACCCGTGCCCTCGTACCTTCGGCCTCGATCGAGAGGTCGCGACGGCCGACGAAGGCGAGTCCCGAGGCGGCCGGCGATTCCGGCGCCAGGCGATGCCGCCCGAGCGCCGTCTCGACCATCCCCTCCCCCGCCGCCCGGGCCGGGAGCAGTCCGCCCAGACCGATGAAACGCGCCGCGAACGCGCCGTTCGGCCGGGTCGCGAGATCCTCCGGGCTGCCGTTCTGGATCACCCGGCCGTCACGCATGAGCAGGATGCGGTCGGCGAGTTCGAAGGCCTCGTCGCGATCGTGCGTCACGTAGATCATCGTGCGCTCCTCTTCGCGATGGATGCGCGCCAGATGACCGCGGATCTCGGCGGCGACGACCGGATCGAGCGAGCTCAGCGGTTCGTCGAGGAAGATCAGCTCCGGGTCGCTCACGAGGGCGCGGGCGAGCGCCAGGCGCTGGGCCTCGCCGCCCGAGAGCTGGGCGGGCTTCTTGCCGGCGAGGTGGTCGATGTGCAGGTCGCGGAGGCGCTCCAGCGAGCGACTCTTGCGCTCGGGTGTGCCCGGGCCGAGTACGAACAGGAGGTGCTCGAGCACGGTCATGCCGGGCCAGAGGCCGAGGTCCTGGAAGACGAAGCCGACGCCGCGACCCGCCGGCTCGACGTCCTTGCCCGCACCGAAGACGGCGCGCCCGCCGATCTCGATCGACCCGGCCTCGGGCCTTTCCAGGCCGGCGAGCACACGCAGCAGCGAGGTCTTGCCGCAGCCCGAGGGGCCGAGCAGGACCAGGAGCTCGCCGCGCGCGACGTCGAGATCGACGCCGCGGAGTGCCGGCTGCCCCGCGTAGCTCAACTCGATGCCGCTTGCCTTGACCGCTTCGCTCACAGCAACTCCACCTTCCTGTTGAACGTCAGGACGTAGATCAGGGCCGGAAGGACGACCGCCGCGATCAGCATGACACACAGCGCGGCGACTTCCTCGTCGCGGGCGAAGTGGATCATGTTGAAGATGCGAATCTGCACGGTCGACCAGTCGGGCGGCTGGACGATGAGACTCGCCCCGAGCTCGCCGAGGCTGAGGATGAAGGCGATGACGAAGGCCGAGAGGAAACCCGGCAGCACGACCGGCAGGACGATCGCCCGGAAACGGGCGAATCCGCCGCGGCCGGAGAGCAGGCCGGCCTCGATCTGCCGCGGCTCGACCCGCGCCAGGGCGGCGCGGATGCAACGGGTCGCGAAGCAGAGGAAGAGCATCAGGTAGCAGGCCATGAAGATGCCCTCGCCGCGGTAGATGCCCTTCTCGACGAAGGAGGCGACGGCGCCCAGGAGCGCCGAGGAACCGGCGACGGCCTCCAGCCAGTTCGCGATCGAGGCCCAGAAGACGTTGATCGCGACGCCGACCACGACGGCCGGGAAGGCGAAGGGCAGAAGCGTCGCCGCCTCCAGCGCGAAGCCGCGACCGCGCGAGAGGCGCTCGGCCGCGAGACCGATGACGAGACCGCCGAGGGCGACGACCAGCCCGCCCTGCAGCGCGAGTTCGAAGGAGCGGCCGAGGTCGTCCTTCACGTTGTCGAAGATCTTGCGGTAGGTCTCGAGCCCGCCGGCCTTGTCGAGGAGGGCCCAGAAGGGCAGGAGCGCGGTCAGCGTCACCAGGCCCCAGGCGAAGACCCCGAGCCGCCGGTTGCGCGGCCGGAGGACGGCGGGCGTCGCGCGCGGCCGGGCGCGGTTCTGGAAGATCCGCTCGGATCCCATGATCTCGACGACGATCAGGGCCAGCACGGTGATCGCCACCAGCGGCATCGCGATGACGCCGGCCGCCGCGGGATCGACCTGGCTCGCCATGATGAAGACGTCGTACATGATCGTCGGCGTGTCGAGCAGCGCCGGGATCGGGTAGCAGCCGGCCGCGAAGATGAAGACGAAGAAGGCGCCGGCCAGCACGTGCTTCGAGAGCAGCGGCAGGGTCGCGCTCTCGAGCGCCTGCCGCTGCGCGCGAGGGAAGAGCGGCAGGTACCAGCGACCGCGGCTGATCGTATCGACGAGACCGCGAAATCCGCGCGGACGGCGGGGCACGAAGAGCGCCGCTTCCTCGGGTCGCGGATCGATCTTCTCGAGCCCGGCCGAGACGACGAGGGCCGCCAGCGGCCAGAAGGCGCAGGCGAGCATCCAGGTCGCGCCGGGGTAGAAGACGGCGCGACCGCCCATCTCGATGAAGCCCGCGCGCACGTCGAGCTCGAAGCCGAAGCTCTTCTCGAGCCAGATGGTGATCGTGCCCTGGCGGCCGAGCAGGCGCATCCAGCCGATCGCCTGGATGTGCGGGGGCACCAGCAGCGGCGCGACGTAGAGCGCCCTCAGGATGCGTGCACCCGGAAAGCGCGCACGCCGCAGCGCGAGCGCGAAGGGAACCGCCATGCCGAGCGCGAGGACGGTCGCGCCGAGCGCGAGGACGAGGGTCGTGGCGGCGCGATCGAGCAGGAGGTCGTCGATCTCGGCCCAGCGCTCCGCGGCCTCGCCGTGAAACATCTGGACGCCGAGCCCCACCATCGGAGCGAGGACCGTCGCGGCGACCAGCAAGGCCGCCGCGATGACGAGGATCCGCCCGGCTCCGCCGCGCCTCCGGTTCATCCTCAGACCGCCGACTTGCGGCCGAGGGCCACGACGACGATGACGGCGATCAGCGTGCCCACCACCCAGGGCCAGGTGCGGCCGCCCTCCTCGTCACGCGGAGCGCCCGGGTTCTCGAAGGTCTTCTTGAGCCAGTTCTGGTGGCGCTCGATCATCACGCCGACCTCGTTCCAGTCCACCGGCATCGCCTTCATCTGGTCCATGCGGAGCACGCCCGCGGGAACGGGAACGCCGGGATGGAGCGGGATCTGCGCCGAGCGACCGGCCGCGAGCCTCTCCTCGATCTCGGGCGAGAGGATGAAGTCGACCAGCTTCTTGGCGTTGTCGAGGTTCTTGGCGTCCTTCACGATCATCACCGAGTTCGGGATGACGAGCGTGCCGAGGCCACCCTCCTCCTGGTCCGGGATGATGATCTCGGTGGGCTTGCGATTGATCCGCGAGACGTTGGCGTCGTCGGTGTCGGTGTAGCCCCAGTGGAAGCCGCCCTCGCCGACGTCCTTCATGCACATCGCGTTGCCCTGCGACCAGAAGATGCGGTTGCCGAGCAGGGTCTCGTAGAAGGACTTGGTCTTCTCCTCGCCCCAGTGGGCGAAGAGCGCCGCGGCGTGGGTGAGCGTCGTGCCGGTGAGCGGCTTCGCCATGGTGATCCTGCCCGCCCACTTCGGGTCGGCGAGATCCATGAGCGAACTCGGCTTTTCGCCCGAGCCGATCAGGTCGCGGTTGTAGATCAGCACGCGCGCGCGGGCGGCGAGGCCGGTCCAGTAGCCCTCGGCATCCTTGAACTGCGCCGGAATCGTCTTCGCGTTGGGCGAAACGTAGGGCTGGAGGAGGCCGAGGTTCTTCAGGCGGACGCTCTGTCCGACCTCGTTGTTCCAGTAGACGTCGCAGCGCGGATTGCTCTGCTCGCTGATGATCTTGTTGACCAGGCCGACCGTCTTGTGCTGCTCGATGTCGAAGGTCTTCTCGACCTTGATGCCCGTGCGCCGCTCGAAGAGATCGAGCAGTTCCTCCGAGAACTCCTGGTCGAGGCTGCAGTAGACCGAGACCTTGCCGCGGTCCTGGGCGAGAACGGACGCGGCGGTGACGAGGACCGCAGCGAGGATGAGTGCGAAGCGCGCCATCTGTGGATTCCCCTGGTTGATGCTCGGCCGGTCGCGCCGGCCGACGGGACTGGACAGCAAAAGAAGAGCCGTCGGGGGATTCTCACAAACCTACGCGGGGAAACAAGTTGAGAGCCGGCCCCGGAGCCGGCCTCCGTCGTCCTGCTACCCCGCGGTAACGACGAGCGCCGATGCTGCGGCGGCTCGCCTCCCGCGACCTCGCCCCGGGGCGATCCGGGTCAGTGCGCGACTCGGCGCCGCGGCCGGTCACGGCGGCGTTCGAGTCGCCGGACGAGCCCCCGCCGGAGCTTCGCCACGCTCCCGCCGATCGCGCGGGCGAGGCTTCTGCTCAGCCGGGAAGCCCGGACCTCGCCGCCGCGGCGCAGGCGAAGCAGGATCTCGGCCCGCTTGTCGCGGCCGCCGCGGGGCCCGTTCACGTCGCTCAGCGCCAGGCGGATCGAGGCGATCCCTTCGGCCAGGGGCGCGAAGCCCGACCGCAGGCGTCTCTCCAGGCTCTCCAGGTCAACTGCCGGTGACCCTCGATCGATCTCGATTCTCATGACGGCTCCTTTTGCCGGGGACGACGCGGCCTCGCGTCGGGTCGAGACGAGGCCGAACCCTCGGCGCCGCGACCAGCGGACGACGCCGCTCGCAAGCGCATCGGGCCCTCCCTCCGGCCGCGAGATGCGACGGTCCGGGCCCGTCTTCATATCGATTCAATCGATGTGTCAATTCGTTCAATTCACAGTGAACCGAACGATTGGAGAGGGTTACAAGGGGGCGCCGAGGCGCGGCATGGGGCCCGCCGGGAGCGCAGGAGTGACCGACATGAGCCGGAACCGGACCGAGAACGACCCCGAGGCCCTGATCCGCCCGATGCTGAGCGCGCGCCGCCGCTACCGCATGGGCTTCATCGCCACCGACGCGGCGCTCGACGTCTTCGCGGCCCGCCTCGATCGCTGGCGCCGGGGCGAGATCGAGATCTCGAACATCGCCTCGCGGCCGGCCTGTTCGCTGGGTCGGGACTCGCGCGAGGAGAGCCTCGCGGCGATCGAGGCCCTGTTCGGCGAGCGGAACGACGGCGCCCTCGGCCCCTTCGCCCGCCGGCGTCTCCGGCGACGACTGGCGGCCCTGCTGATCGAACTGGGCTCGCCCCGTGATCTCCTGCAGGACATGGAGCGCGCCGCGCATGATCGGGCCTCGAGTCTCGCGCGCCGCCGCATGGACACGCGCCGTCGCACCTTCGAGAAGCGGCGCAATCAGCTCGTCGAGACGCAGCTCGGCATCGTCGATCGGGTCATCGGACGCTACCGCCGCACCCCGCTCTCGCGCGACGACCTCAGGCAGGAAGGTCGCGCGGGCCTCATCCGCGCGGCGGACGGCTTCGACCCGGCCCAGGGCAGTCCCTTCGCCGCCTACGCCCGCTTCTGGGTCCGGCACGCTATCCTCGACGCCCTGGCGCGAAGCACTCGGGTGATCCGCGTGCCGCACTGGCTCAACGCGGCGCTGAGCCGCCAGGCTCGCGGGGACGAGGAGGTCGCCGAGCAGGGTCCGGTGCTCGCACCTCGGGTCCAGGGCCTCGACGACGACGCCGGACGCGCCCTGCCCATCGCAGACGAGAGGGCCGAGGAGACCGGCGAGGAGGTCGCCAACCGGGAGCTCGTCGAGCTCGCGCTGGCGGGACTCTCCGCCCTGCCCGAACGCGAGCGCGAGATCGTGGCCTGCCGCTTCGGGCTGGAGGGGCGCGAGACGGTGAGCCGCGCCGCGTTGGCCCGCCGCTTCGGGATCTCGGCGCAGAGGATCGGTCAGATCGAACGCGAGGCCCTCGAGGGTCTGCGCCGCGAGCTCACCACCGCCACCCGGGTCTGAGCGCCGCAGGAGCGCCGCTCTGACAGAGCGGCTTTCCCCTCCGTGGGGGCACCGAATGCCGGCCTGTCGGGCCGG
>JBFIHP010000239.1:0-5660 GCA_041601735.1 Planctomycetota bacterium
GAGCAGCGTCACCGGCGTGAAGCCGTCGGCGAAGATGCTCAGCCCGGTCGGGATGCCCAGCGCATCCACGGCTCCGCCGATGTCGAACTGGCCGATCCCGCCCGGGTAGGTCGCGCTCACCGGATTCGGCGGGCCGAAGAGCAGGAGGATCGGTCGGGAGGGTTCGCCCTCGAAGGCCATCACCAGCGGACCGCCGCCCAGGGCCGCGGCCTGGTAGGGGCCGGCGTCGCCGGAGGCGACCGGTCCCTGATTCGGACTGAGCGCCCCGTTGATGTCGAAGACCGAGAGACCGGCCCGCGGCGCCTGACCGGGCGACACCACGGCGTCGAGGACCGTCACGTCGTCGATCGCGATGTCATGGGTGAAGCTGCCGCCGTCGCTCCGGCCGCGGAAGACCAGCCGGATCGTCTGGCCCGCGAAGGCCGAGAGATCGAGGGCCTGGAGCTGCCAGCTCGAGCCCAGGTGGCCGATCGGTCCGAGCGCGTCCGCGGTCACCAGGGCGCCGGGGTAGGCGACGACGTCCACCGAGAGGAAGTTCTCGTTCACGGTCGGGCCGCCGCTGCTGCCGTTCATGCTGTGCATCGCGAACTGCAGGCGCGGATTGGCGAGCGCCGAGAGGTCGAGGCAGGGCGTGATCAGGTTGATCTGCGGATGGTTGCCGCTCGAGTCCTCGACGTAGGCGTAGAAGCCCGATCCGCTCGTGTGATCGCCGCTCGGCCCGGTGTTGCTGGACGTCGTGGAGCCGCTGCGGAAGTACCAGTCCAGATCGCCGCCGCTGCCGCCGCCGTCGTTCACATCCTGCATCCAGCCCGCAGGCGGCTGGGTGGTGTTGATCGACGCGCTCGCGTCGAAGTCCTCGACGAAGGGGTAGCTCGTCACCACGAGGGACCCGCCGCTCTGCACCGTCGCCTGCAGCGAGTCGTTGGCGAAGTTCGTGTCGCCCACCAGCGAGGCCGAGACCGCGATCAGGTGCGGGCCCGGCGCCGAGAGATCGGCGCCGACGCCGAAGCTGAACACGGCCGAACTCGAGACGGCGATGGGGCCCGCGACGAGGAAGGACTCGTTCACCGCGGGCCCGCCGTCGATCGAGTAGGAGGCGAGGATGAGGCTGCCCGCGGGCACCGGTCCGGTGCCCACGTTGCGGAGGCTGACGGTCACGGTCTCGGCCGCGCCCAGCGGATCGCAGCCCGCCGAGCTCAGGGGCGCCACCAGGCCGGAGACGCCGAGGTCGGCGGCGAAGCTCTGCAGCTCGACGCCGATCTCGCGGTTGATCTCCGCCTCGCTGCGCGCGAAGGAGTAGAGCCGGAGTTCGTCGATGGCGCCGAGGGTCCGCGAACTCGTTCCGTAGCCGCCGATCAGGAGACCCGCCGCGGCGCTGCCGCTGAACGCGAGGCTCGAGGACTGGACCTTGTCGGCCACGCGGACGCCGTCGACGTAGCCCGCGAGCAGGAGCTGCGCGTCGTCGTAGACCAGCGCGACGTGGACCCAGGTCCCGGTCGGCGCCGCAGCCGGCAGCGTGAGCGAGCTCATGCCCGAACCCGCGAGGACGATGCTCGCCGGCGACGCGCCCGACTTGTAGCAGCGGAAGGAGCCGGCGCTCTGGTCGCCGAGGATGTAGCGCAGGCTGGAGGCCGTGTCGTCGTTGCGGAACCTGAACTCGAGCGTCCAGCTCCCGGAGAGGGCGAAGGGCAGGTTGGTCTGGGCATGGTCGGCGCTCGTCGCGCCGCTCGGCATGAGGAGCGCCGAGGCGCCGAGCGCCGGGCTCTGGTCCCAGGAGGCGAGACCGAGGAGCGTAGGCGTCGCACCCTGGCCGGGGACGGCGAGGTCGGCCGTGGTCGTGCCGACGCCCTCGTTGAATCGGAGGTAGAGGAGGTCGGGGGCCTGCGCCGAGGTGGGAACCCCGGCCAGGAGCACCAGGATGATCGACGAGGCGATCGTGAGGCAGGGGCGCATCATGGAGGATCTCCGGCTTCGTGACGCCGGCAGCCTGCGGACCTCGTCCGGTCGCCCGCGATCGACGCTCATCACGCGATCACGAACGCCTCCCGATCGAGCCTCGCGGCCCGTTCGCTGCGCTCCCTGGATGTTCCGTTGCTTCCGGCAAATGATCGACGTACCAGGCACTCGGCCGTCGATGACGAGAGGGAGAGACCCTGGGGTCACACCCGCCCGCATCACTTCCTACGATCTCCGTGATCGGGTGATGGCGACTCGCGATAAAAAAAGCGGGTCGAGCGGGTCCGGGCCGGGGCGATCAGGCCGAGCCGCATCGCGGCCGTGACAAGTCCGGGAGGATCATCTAATCTTGCCCGGGTCGCTTCGGAACCAGGCATCATGATCGCCATCGTCATCGCCATCACAGGGCAATCGGGCTGCCGTTTCCCGGCGCGAGTCGGGGTCCGGAGCCGGTCATGAGCGACGAAGGGACGATCCGCCCCGGCGATCCGGATCCGGCTCGCGAAGACGAGGCCGGCGGGAATGATCGCGAGCGCCTGGGGCCCTACCGGCTCCTGCGGGAGCTCGGCCGCGGCGGCCAGGGCGTCGTCTTCCTCGCCGAGGACGAGCGACTGGGGCGCCGCGTGGCGCTGAAGTCGATCGAACTCGGTCGCGCGGGCGCGCACGACGCGGCCATCCGTCTCCGTCGCGAGGCCGAGTTCACCTCCCGTCTCGATCATCCCGCGGTCTGTCCGATCTACGACGTGGGCGAGAGCCGGGACTCGGTCTGGGTCGCGATGCGCTTCGTGGAAGGCGAGACCCTGGCGGCCAGAATCGGTCGGGCCCGCAGGGTCGCCCGCGATCCCAAGGAGTCCTTCTTCGAGCTCGCGACGCTGATCGTGAGCCCGGCAACGCCCGCGAGTGACGACGGCCAGGAGACGCCGGCGCGAGAGCCCGCAAGCGGCGCGCCCACCCTGGCTGCGGCCGAGGCGGCGCGCGAGCTGTTCGGAGCGGGTGGACTCGAGGTCGTCGTCGCCTTCGTGCGCGAGGTGGCCCTGGCGCTCGATCATGCCCACGAGGCCGGGTTGATCCACCGGGACATCAAGCCCGGCAACATCATGGTCACGCCCGGCGGCAAGCCGGTGATCCTCGACTTCGGTCTCGCGCGCCTGGAGGAAGCCGATCATTCGATCATGACGATGAGCGGCGTACCGCTCGGGACGCCGGCCTACATGTCGCCCGAGCAGGTCGAAGGACGCCGTGACCGGATCGACCGACGCACCGACGTCTACTCTCTCGGCGCGACGCTCTACGAGCTCCTGACGCTTCGGCGACCCCACGAGGCAGCGACCCGGGAGGGCCTCTTTCGCGCGATCCTGAGCGATCCGACCCCGGATCCGAGGACTGCGAATCCCGAGATCTCGGCCGACCTCGCCCTGGTCATCGAGACCGCGCTCGCGAAGGAGCCCGACTCTCGCTACCAGAGCGCACGCCTCCTCGCCGAAGACCTCCAGCGTCTCCTCGACCGCGAGCGCGTTCTCGCGAGGCGTCCGGGCCCGGTCGCCCGGCTCTCGCGCTGGAGCCGCCGGAACCCGGCGCTGGCCTTCGCCCTCGCGGCGCTCTTCCTGGTGCTCTCCGGCGGCCTCGCCGTCGTCGGCAACCTGCTCCTGCAACGCGAAAGCCTGCTCGACGAGTCGCGCGAGACCGGTCGCGATCTGGCGCGGTCTCTCGATCGCGTGCAGGCCGGCGAGCGCTCGCTGCAGGCCCGCCAGCTGCGTGAGCTCGCGACTCGCTGGACGAGGAGCGCGCCGAACGAGGCGCTCCAGCTCGCCCTCGACGCCCACGACCTCGAGCCGGGAATCGAGAGCCTCGTGATCATGAACGAGGCCCTGGTCGCCGATCGCTTCGTCTCCCGGGTCAGGCTCCCGGATCACGGCGTGACCTCGAACGCAGCGGATGCCGCCGCGTCGCGCGACGGGCGCGTCGTGGCTCGCGTCGGTTTCCACCCGATCGACAGCCCCGAGCCGCACATCTGGTCGACGCGCGTGCGCGTGATCAGGGCTCGCGACGAGCACGAGGCGGAGATCGTCACGGCCGACTGCCGGCTCTGGTCCAAGGCCATCGCCATGAACGAGAGCGGCACGATCGTCGCGATCCTAGGCGCCGACCGCCAGAAGAGCGAGGGCGACCCCATGAAGGTCATGCTCGAGCTGCGCGACGCCGCGACGCTCGAGATCCTGGTCGCGGTCGAGCTCGGGACCCACGGCGGGACCACGCTCCGGAGCGACGAGTGCGAGCTCGTCCTCAGCGGCGAGCGCCTCGCCTTCCGGGCGGCCTCGCTCGCGGGCGGCGCGCGGCTCGCGGATCTTCGCCGCGACGGGACGATCGCCGTGTTCCGGCGCGACGTGACCCTGCCGGAAATACGGAGCCGCTTCGGCCACGTCCGCCTCAGCCCTGACGCGGGCTTCCTGGTCGAGCATCGGGAGGGTCGGCTGGAGATCCGGGCTCTCGGTGATTTGGCCGGCGTCGGGCGGGTCGAGGTCTGGACGCCGGAGGAGCCCGTGACGGAGCTCGAAGGCGTCCTCGACCTGAGCACCGATCTCGCCCTGCTGTCGCTCCTCGACCGGGACGGCTCGCGACGCATCGCGGTCCTCGGACTGAGCGATCGCCGCGTCGTCCTCGAGATCGATCAGGCCGGGACCGCGGTCGCGCTCGATCGAGCCCTGGCACGGCTCTCGCGGGATTCCTCGCACCTCCTCCTGGCCGAGCGCTCGCCCGGCTACTTCGTCACCGCGTCGAAACAGGAACTGTGGAGCGTCGCCGGCGGCGAGCGCCTGCTCGCGGCCGAGCTCGACGTCCTCTTCGCCCGGATCTCTCGCCTCGGCGGGGCGGCCCTCGTCCTCGAGACCGGCACCGGAGCCTGGACGGCGTTTCGGCCCGGGCGGGACGCGGTCGAGGACTGGACGCACCTCGAGGCGCTCCTCGCCCTCGGCGACGAGCTTCACCTCGGACGGACGGGAGCCGGCGGACTCGCCTTCCATCGGAGCGCTCCGGCCGGCGAACCCTGGGACCGGCGCCCGACCGGCCTCGTGCAGCTGCGCGAGGACGGCCGCATGGTCACCTGCTCGAGCGGCGAGCTGCGGATCATCGATTCCGACCGTGGCGCGATCGTCACGAAGCGGCCTGCGGCGGCCGTGAGGAGCGGCGAGCTGCATGGCGTCACCGACCTTGTGCTCGCTCGCGACCGCGACCGCCTGCTGCTGCTCTCGGGGGTCGCGCTCGAGGAGGTCGCCTCCTGGCGCTGGCAACACGAACGCACGCCGGCCTGGGTTGCCTCCGAGCGCCCCGAGGCGGCCGACGGAGCCCTCGCGCTCTACGACCCGGAGACGAAGGAGCACTTCATCCTGCCGCGCAGCGGCGAGGCGCTGGGCCCATTCGAGGAATCGCGGCCGGCCTACCAGTCCGCCGTCGAATCGAACGCGGGAGGCGGCCTCGTGATCGCCTCGCGTTCGATCCAGGGTCCGATCCTCGACCGTCTGGTCGTCTGGAGCCGCGCGTTGCAGCGCGTGATCATGCTGTCCGATCTCGAACTCGTCGCGCGCAGCGTCGGTCTGTCGCCGGATGGTCGTCATCTCCTCTGGCAGAAGAGCGCAGGCGCCTGGGAGCTCATGAACCTGGAGACGCGCGAGATCCGTGAGCTCGGCCGAGATCCGGCCGGCTTTCGC
>JBFIHP010000240.1:0-5609 GCA_041601735.1 Planctomycetota bacterium
CCGTTGTCCATCGGCCCGATGACCTCCTTGACCTGGGCGGCTTGCTTGCGCAGCCGGGCCGGGTCCTTCGTCCAGGCCTCATCGATCGAGCGGAGGAGATCGAGGAAGCCGGGACGACCCCAGCGACTCCGCGGCGGGAAGTAGGTGCCGGCGTAGAAGGGTTCGAGCTCGGGGGTCAGGAAGACCGACATCGGCCAGCCGCCCTGCCCGGTCATGCGCTGCACCGCCGCCATGTAGATCTGATCGACGTCGGGGTGCTCCTCGCGATCGACCTTCACGTTGACGAAGTGCTCGTTCATGAAGGCCGCCACCTCGGCGTCCTCGAAGGACTCGCGTTCCATGACGTGGCACCAGTGGCAGGTGGCGTAGCCGATCGACAGGAAGATCGGTCGCTCCTCGCGGCGCGCGCGTTCGATCGCCTCGTCGCCCCAGGGATACCAGTCCACCGGATTGTGCGCGTGCTGCAGGAGGTAGGGGCTCGATTCCGCCGCCAGACGATTCGACTCGCTCATCTCGATCTCCGACCCGGGATTGCCTGATCCAGTGTGTGTGCACTACGCTCCCGATCAAGAAGAGAGGCGATCGAGGGCTCCCCGCTTCGGGTTTCGCCCGAAGTCGGTCATGATGGCGGCTCAGGGAGTCGCCCGGTGGGCGGTTACCCGGAAAGGATGTCACCCGATGCTCGTCTTCGTCCTGGCGGTCTCGATCGCCCTGGTCTGCTCCTTCCTGTGCTCGATCTCCGAGGCGGTCCTCCTCTCGATCGGCCACGCCGACGTCGAATCGATGCGAGGGACTCGCGGCGGCGAGATCCTGCGGCGCTTCAAGCGCGACATCGACGCGCCGATCGCCGCGATCCTGATCGTCAACACCGTCGCGCACACCGTCGGCTCCACGGTCGCGGGCGCCAGCTACAGCCGCGTCTTCGCCCCCGACACCCTCTGGGTCTTCAGCGCGATCTTCACCGTCGCCGTCCTGGTCCTGACCGAGATCCTGCCCAAGACGATCGGCGTCACCTTCGCCCGCAGGCTGGGCCCGGCCGTGGCGATCGGCGTGGCGGCCTCCGTGATCCTGCTGAAGCCGATCCTGGCCGTCACCCGCCACATCTCGAGCTGGCTGACCCGGGATCACGCGAAGCCCGTGACCTCGCTCGAGGAGATCTCGCTCCTCGCCTCGCTCGGGCACTCCGACGGCGTGATCGGCCCGAAGGCGGCCGGCATCATCGAGGGCGCGGCACGGCTCCGACAGCTCACGGTGCGCGAAGTGATGGTCCCGCGCGAGGCCATCGTCGCGCTGTCGGGCGCCGAGTCGGTGGCGGCGAATCTCGAGCGCGTGAGGCGCAGCGGCCACAGCCGCCTGCCCTTCAGTCCGGACGGCGACCTCGACCGGATCGAGGGCGTGGTCCTCGTGAAGGACCTGCTCTACGCGCTGCGCGACGGCGAGGCGATCGACTGGGCCGCGCTGATCCGCCCCCTCGTGGTCCTGCCCGATACGACCGCGCTCAGCGCGGCGCTGCGCCGCTTCCAGGAGGAGCATCGCCACCTCGGGATCGTGGTCGACGAGTACGGCGGCACGTCGGGCATCGTGACCCTCGAGGACGTCCTCGAGCAGCTCGTCGGCGAGATCCGGGACGAGACCGATCGCGTGGGGCACCTCGTCCGGCGCGACGACGAGGGTGCGCTGCTCTGCCGGGCCTGGGCCCCGCTCGGCCGGGTGCTCGCGGCGCAGGGACTCGATCCCTCCTCGGTCGCGCCCGGCACCGTCGGCGGCTTCGTGGCCGACGAGCTGGGGCGCGTGCCCGTCACGGGCGATCGGCTGCGCTGGCGGGACCTCGAATTCGAGGTGCAGCGGGCCAGCCCGCGCCGGGCCGAGCTCGTCCGGGTGCGCCGCGCGGAGGACGGACCGACGGCTCAGGATGACTGAACGAGGAAGAAGATCGCGGCGGCGATGCCGAGGATCATCAGGACGAAGAAGAAGATCTTCCAGTAGCTCCAGGGTCGTTCGCCCTGAACCTCGCCGGTGCGGCCGTTCACGATGATCCGGAAGATCTTGCCCCGGTAGCGGTAGGCCTCGAGCCAGACCGGCAGGAGGACGTGCTTGAAGCTCACGTCGTGGTGCTGCGTGTCGCAGCTCGAGATCCGCTGGACGTCGCCGCCGATGTCGCTGCGGATGGCGGCGTGGATCCTCGGCTCCATGAGTTCCTGCGCCCGCCGAAAACCCGTGGGCAGATCGACCTGGTAGGTCTCGGCCTTGAAGCCGGAGAGGAAGGACTCCTGGAAGGGGGTGAGTTCCTCGAGATCCCAGGGGTCGATCTCCTCGAGGTACTCGCGCGGCAGCGAGACGCTGGCGGCGACGAGGACGTCGTCGAAGGCGACGAAGACGCGACCGCTCGCCGGATACCAGCGCGTCTTCTGGACCTGACGCGTGCGGGTGGTGGCGTTGCCCTGGGCGTCGCGGGTGGTGTAGGTCTCGGTCACCCAGTAGTGCTCGCCGCGCTGACCGGTGTAGTCCGAGGTCGTGTTCGAGTCGAAGGTCCAGTAGGGCAGGTAGATGCCCTGGAAGCGGCCCTCGCGGCGCGCCATCTTCTTCAGCTCGCCCGGTGCGAACCAGAGCGAACCCAGCCAGGCGCGGAAGCGCTCCCGGGCCTCCTTTCGATCGAGCAGGAAGGGCAGGAGCGCCTTCGGCTTCACCAGCTTGCGCGAGCCCTCACGGGTGACGATGTCGGTGCCGCAGAAGGGGCAGGCGAAGGCGGTGAGCTTCTCGGGACGATCGACCTCGGCGCCGCAGGCGTCGCACTTGACGGTGGCGCGCTCCTCGTGCTCGGAGCTCTCCTCGAGCGCGGCGAGTACGGCCTCGTAGTCAACCTCCTCGACCTCGCGATCGTCGAAGAGGATGTGATTCTCGGCGCCGCAGAACGAGCAGACGAGCATCGTCGTCCCCGCCTGGAACTCCAGCTTGGCGCCGCAGTCGGAGCAGGGGAAACGGGCGACGTCGTCGTCGAGGCGCGCTTCTTCGTCGTCGATCATGAGGCCCGGATCAGGCGCCCGGCAGGTCCGGGGGCAGCGGCGGCGGGACGCTCGAGAGGATGGCGGAGAGCGCCGGCACCTGCCGGGCCTGCGCCCAGCTCGCCATGCCCTCGGTCCAGACCAGGCTGTCGCCGTTCAGCCGGCCCGAGAGGACCTGCTGGCGAAGCGTGTCGAGAGTGAAGGGACCGGTGCGCTCGCCCCCGACCGCGACCCAGAACATCGACTGGGTCGGAATGGGCGGCGGGACGGCGGCCGGTCCCTGCTGCCCGGCCTGGCCCATCTGCTGACCCAGGGTGTTCGCCATCGCGAAGCCCATGCCCATCCCCATGCCGCCCGCGGCCATGCCGCCCGGATTCTCGGCGGCCTTCTCCATGGCCTCGGCGGCCTGGAACTGGGTGTAGGCCGCGAGGTTGCCGATGACGCCCATGCTGCTGCGCTTGTCGAGGGCCTCCTCGACGGCCGGCGGGAGCGAGATGTTCTCGACCAGGATGGTCGAGAGATCGAGGCCGTAGGTCTCGAACTCGGGTGCGATGCGATCGTGCAGGAACTGGCCGAGCTCGTCGTAGTTGCCGGCGAGGTCGAGCACCGGAATGCCGCTCGAGCCGAGCACGTCGGCGAAGCGCGAGACCAGGTGGTTGCGGAGCTGGTTGGTGATCTCGTCGGCGGTGAAGTGGCTGTCGGTGCCGACGATCTCGCGGATGAAGACCGCCGGATCGTCCACGCGCACGACGTAGGTGCCGAAGGCGCGGAGTCGGATCGGCCCGAACTCGGGGTCGCGCATCATGACCGGGTTCTTGGTGCCCCAGCGCAGGTCGGTGAAGCGCCGGGTGGAGACGAAGTAGACCTCGGCCTTGAAGGGGCTCTCGAAGCCGTACTTCCAGCCCTTCAGCGTCGAGAGGATCGGGAGGTTCTTGGTCTCGAGGTCGTAGGTGCCGGGTCTGAAGACGTCGGCGAGCTCGCCCTCGTTGATGAAGACGGCGGCCTGGCCCTCTCGGACCACGAGCTTGGCGCCGTACTTGATCTCGTTGCCGTAGCGCTCGAAGCGGTGGACCATGGTGTCACCGGAGTCGTCGAGCCACTCGACGATGTCGATGAATTCGCCCTTGATCTTGTCCCAGATTCCCATGGGTCCTGATCTCCTGCAGGGGGTCGAAGCGCCGGCATCATAACCCCGGTCGGCGCATCCGGGGCCGGGGCCATTCGCGGGCGCTGCTCCGGATTCCCGGAAAGGGCGCCCGGGACGCGACGAATCGCGGCCTCGGGCTGCTACGATGCCCGGCACCTGATCGATACGATGGGCCCAGAATGACGGAACGAGACCCGAAGATCAACTTCCCCCGCCTGGCCAGGACGAGCGCGGGGGTCCTCGTCTGGCTCGCGCTGATCGTCGCCGTGGCCGCCGGCTTCCGCTCGGAGGGTCTCCTGGCCGAGACGGGGTCGCGGCTGGCCACGCACGTCGGCTCCGAGCCGCCGCGCTTTCCGGCGCGCTTCCCCGCGGGCTCGCCGCTGGCGGTCGGCAATCCCCTGCGCATCCGCGTCGAGAACGGCTTCTTCGCCGCGGGCCGGGTCGAGTCGGTCCGCGAGGACGACGAGGGCCTTCTCGCCGAGGTCTCGATCTTCCCCGAGTACGCCGAACGCGTCGGACCGGACGTCCGTCTCACCGCGGCGCGCACCTCGGGCGACATCAGCTGGATCGTCCAGACGCTCCTCCCCGACAGCCGACGCGAGTTCATCGAAGCCCAGCTCAAGGGCCGCTGGAGCCGCGAGCGGGACGACCTGCTCGAGATCCTGAAGCCCGGGCTGAAGCGCCTGTCCACCGATTCCTTCGAGCTTCTGCGCCTGAGGCTGCCGGTCGTGCTGGCCGAGAATCGCGACGAGGTGGACCTGATCATGGAGGTGCTGCGCGAGAAGGGCTGGCACGGCGAACTCGAGGGCGTCTTCAACGACGTGGTCTGGCCGGCCGTGGAGCGTCGTTCGCTGCCCATCCTCGAGACGATCGGCAACGAACTCGTGGACGAGATCCCGGTCTGGTCGATGTCCTGGTCCTACCTCGTGCAGTCGATGCCCTTCGGCTCGAAGGACCGTCTGGAGAAGAAGCTGAAGGAGTTCCTTCAGGAGGACGCCGTGCCGATCGTGCAGAAGCACGGCCCGGAGTTCGAGGAGATGGCCCGCGAGGTCCTGAACGAGGCGACGCGCGACGAACGCACCCGGGCCGCGACCGGTCGCGCCCTGACCGCGATCTCGGAGGACCCCCGTTTCAACGACGCCCTCGAGCGGCTACTCGAGGCCCTCATCGTCCGCGATCCGGAGGTCCGGGCCTTCACCGCCGATGTCTGGAAGCGGCCCGACCTGCGTGACCCGCTCGAGGACTTCCTCGGGCGCTTCGAACCGGAGATCAAGCGCATCGCCAACAGCCTCCTCCTCGACGAGTCGCGGCGCGGGATCAACCCCGACCTCGCCCGCGTGCTGCGGCGCAAGCTACTCCGTGAAGACGAGGACTGGGTGTTGCTCGAACCGGGCAGCAGGGCAGAGGGCCCGCCGCCGGCGATCCTGCCCGGCGTGAACGGAGGCATCCGGTGAGCGAGC
>JBFIHP010000241.1:0-5609 GCA_041601735.1 Planctomycetota bacterium
GGGAGCCGGCATGAGCTTCAGACTGCTAGTCATCGTCGTGGTCATGGCATTGCTGGCAGCTTCGGCGCCGGCGCAGAACGGCGAGAGCCCGACGCCGGCCGCCGGTGCTGCGACCTCGATGCAGGACGGCGCCGAGGCCGGGCCCGCTGCCGAGCAGCCCGAAGCGCAAGGACGGATGCACTACGACCGAGACGAGTGGTCCGTCGGCAGCATCCTGCGCGGCCTCCTCGGGATCTGCGCCCTGCTCGGCGTCGCCTTCCTCCTGAGCGAGAACCGGCGGGGGTTCCCCTGGCGCCTCGTCCTGGCCGCCGTCGTGATGCAGTTCCTCCTCGGCTTCTGCCTCATCCAGGTCGATATCGGCCGCGGCGTCTTCGAGTGGATCTCGACGAAGGTGACCCAGCTGCTCGAGTTCACCAACGTCGGGTCGGTCTTCGTCTTCGGCAACCTCGTGACCGGTCCGGACAACAACCCGGCCCTCGCCTTCAAGGCCCTGCCCACGATCATCTTCTTCTCCTGCCTGATGAGCGTGCTCTACCACCTGAGGGTCATGCACTACCTGATCCTCATCCTGGCGCGCATCATGAATCGCTTCCTCGGCGTCACCGGCGCCGAGTCGATGGCGATGGCGGCGAACGTCTTCGTCGGTCAGACCGAGGCGCCGCTGGTGATCCGCCGCTTCGTACCGGGCATGACGCGGTCGGAGCTGGCGAGCCTGATGGTCGGCGGCTTCGCCACCGTGGCCGGCAGCGTCCTGGCCGCCTACATCGGCTTCCTCGCCGCGGCCGGCGGCGCCGAGCTGATCCCCCATCTCCTGATCGCCTCGGTGATGTCGGCGCCCGCGGCCTTCGCCATCTCCAAGGTCATCGTGCCCGAGACGAAGATCAGCGAGACCAGCGCGGCGATGTCCACGAAGTTCAGCTCGCCGCACGACAACGTCCTGGACGCGGCGGCCGCCGGCACGAGCGACGGCCTCAAGCTCTGGTTGAACGTCGTCGCGATGCTCCTGGCCTTCATGGCGATGGTGGCCCTGCTCGACGCCCTGCTCGGCGCCCTCGGCGACCCGCTGGGAGTCGAGCTGTCCTTGAAGGCGATCCTCGGCTGGATCTTCGCGCCCATCGCCTTCCTCATGGGGGTTCCCTGGGGGGATGCCGTGGGCTTCGGCTCGCTCCTCGGCATCAAGGTGGGCATCAACGAATTCGTCGCCTACGACAGCCTTCGTGAGGAGGTCGCTCGCAACATCGCCGGCGAGCCCGGCGCGCTCAGCCACCGGAGCCTCTTCATGGCGACCTACGCGCTCTGCGGCTTCGCCAACTTCGCCTCGATCGGCATCCAGATCGGCGGGATCACGCCGCTGGCGCCGGAACGGCGCGGCGAGATCATCAGCCTGGCCCTGAAGGCGATGTTCGGCGGTGCGCTCGCCTCCTGGATGACGGCCTCGATCGCGGGGATGTTCTTCTGATGGAACGGGAGCGCATCGAAGCCGCCTCGGCGGCCCTCATGAACAAGCTCGGCACGCGGCCGGAGGTCGGGATCGTCCTGGGCTCCGGGCTCGCGCCGCTCGCCGACGAGGTCGAGGACGCCGTCACGATCTCGACCACGGCGCTACCGGGCTATCCGCCCAGCACGGTGCTGGGCCACGAGGGCAGCTTCCTCTCCGGTCGCATCGGCGACCGCTCGGTCCTCTTGCTGAAGGGCCGGATCCACTCCTACGAGGGCTACGACCTCGACGAGGTCGTCCTGCCGATCCGCCTGATGGCGCTCGCCGGGGTGAAGACGCTCATCCTCACCAACGCGGCGGGCGGTCTCGCGTCCGGGTTCCAGGCGGGCGACGTCATGCTGATCGAGGACCACCTCAACCTGCAGGGCAACTCGCCGCTCAGGGGGCCGAACCAGGACGACTGGGGCCCGCGCTTTCCGGACATGACCGAGGTCTACGACCGCGAGCTCCGCGTGCTCGCGATCGCGACCGCGGCGGGGCAGGGCCTCGAGCTTCGGCGCGGCGTCTACGCCTCCTGTCCCGGGCCGCAGTACGAGACCCCGGCCGAGATCCGCATGCTGCGCACGCTCGGCGCCGATGCCGTGGGCATGTCCACCGTGCCCGAGGCCATCGCCGCGCGGCACATGGGTCTTGCGGTGCTCGCCTTCTCGGTGATCTCGAACCTTGCCGCCGGGATCTCGCCGACTCCCCTCGATCACGAGGAGGTCGTCGCGGCGGGTCTCGCCGTCGGACCGAAGCTGGCCGGGCTCGTCCGCGGCATCCTCGCCGCCTTGCCGGAGGACCGGTCATGAAGCCGGATGAACTCGTGCGCGCCGCCCTCGAGGCCAGGTCGCGGGCCTACTGCCCCTACAGCAACTATCAGGTGGGCGCGGCCCTTCTGACCGCCGAGGGCGAGGTCGTCACCGGCTGCAACGTCGAGAACGCCAGCTACGGCCTGACCGTTTGCGCCGAGCGCGTGGCGGCAGCGGCGGCCGTTGCCCGGGGCCGCAGGCGATTCAAGGCCCTCGCGGTCGCGACCCGGGACGGCGCCTCGATGTGCGGGGCCTGCCGGCAGTTCCTGCGCGAGTTCGGCCCCGACCTCGAGGTTCATCTCGCCGACGAGGAGGGGCGCTTCCGCACGATGGCGCTGGCCGATCTCCTCCCCGAGAGTTTCGGGCCCGATTCGCTCGCCGACTGAGTCTCCGACCGGGTCCTGATCGACACCCACCTGATTCACGGCGGCAGTTCACCCGGGCTTCACGAGGCCTCCCTACAGTTCCTCCATCGGCCGGACCCGGTTGTGCCGGCCACCACATGGATCTGTGAGAGACCGAATCATGAAGACCAAACTTGGGCCTCGCCTCCTGATGCCGGCCGTGGCGGTGTGCTTCGCGCTTGTCGGCGGCAACCTGCGGGCGCAGGATCAGTCGGTGGACGCGCTGCTGCAGAAGGTCCGTCAGCTCGAATCGCGCATCGGCGAGCTCGAGGCCGACCGGGTCGCCGCCCCGGCCGACCTGCTCGAGACCGAGATCAACGCCCTGGCGGCAAGCTCGACCTACCGCGCCGACGAGATGGCGACCCGCTGGGCCAACACCACCCGACACACGTCGGAGGACAAGGCCTTCGATCTGAAGTTCGGCGGTCGGATCATGACCGACTTCGTCTTCGGCACCCAGGACGACGACTTCGAGGACTCCTTCGGCCCGGTGGGCAACTACGTCGAGTTTCGTCGCGCCCGGATCTTCATCTCCGGCACCATCTACAGCAACGTCTTCTTCAAGGCCCAGTACGACTTCGCCGGCGACGGCACCGCGGCCTGGAAGGACGTCTACATCGGTCTCGAGAAGATCCCGGTGGTGGGCAACATCGTCGTCGGCCAGTTCAAGCAGCCGATGAGCCTCGAGGAGATCACCTCCTCGAAGTACATCAGCTTCCTCGAGCGCGCGCTTCCCGTGGAGGCCTTCGCGCCCAGCCGCCACACCGGCATCATGGTCAAGGACACCGCGATGGAGGACGACCGCCTGTTCTGGGCGGTCTCGGTCTACCGCGATGCCGACAGCACCGGCGACGCCATTGACGACGACATCGGTGCCGGCCATGACGGCGAGTGGAACTTCGCGATCCGCCTGGCCTTCGTGGCCTGGGAGGACGAGGGCGGCGCTCGGATGCTCGAGATCGGCGCCTCGTTCAACTACCGCAATCCCGATGACGGCGTCGTCCGCTTCGGCAGCCGTCCCGAGATCCACACGCCCCAGGGCCGGATCGTGGACACCAACAACGGCACGGGCGACATCGTCGATGCCGACGACGTCCTCCTCTTCCAGTTCGAGATCGCGCTGGTCCTGAACTCCTTCTCGGCCCAGGCGGAGTTCTTCTACGCCGCCGTCGATTCCACCGCCTCGGGTGATCCCGATTTCTGGGGCGCCTACGTCTACCTGAGCTACTTCCTCACCGGCGAGCATCGTCCCTACAAGAAGAGCGACGCCGCCTTCAGCCGCGTCAAGCCGATGAACGACTTCGGCGACGAGGGCTCGGGCGCCTGGGAACTCGCGCTGCGCTTCTCCTACATCGACCTCGAGGACGAGACGGTGACCGGAGGCGAGGCCTGGGACATCACGGCCGGCGTGACCTGGTACCTGAACCCCAACACCCAGTTGAAGTTCAACTACGTCTACTCCGACGCCTCCGACGGGCCGGCCGACGGTGTGTCGCACTGGTTCGGCTTCCGCCTCCAGATCGACTTCTGATCGCAGATACCTGCCTCGAAGCGAACCGCGGTCCCCGGGCATGGGGCCGCGGTTCTTTTTTCGGGGCCCCGGTCTCACCCGCCGGGACCCAAAAAAAGGTCGATCCGAGGCGGGTCGGAGCCTCGATTCTCCTGACGAACTTCCTATCCTGACGCTGGAATGTGCGCGGCGATGCGCGTCGCGTCGAGCGAAAGGAAGAGAACCACCATGACGAAGAGAATCCCGCTCCTGCCGGCCCTGGCGATCCTGGCGCTGGCGATCCCCGCCCTGGCCCAGGAAGACAAGACGGACGTCGGCGCCCTCCTCGAGAAGGTCGCCGCGCTCGAGGCTCGCATCGGCGAGCTCGAGGCCGACCGGGCCGCCGCGCCGGCCAACCTGCTGGAGACCGAGATCAACGCACTCTCCGAGGGTTCGACCTACCGCGCCGACGAGATGTCTACTCGCTGGGCGAACACGACGCGTCACAGCTCGGAGGACAAGGCCTTCGACCTGAAGTTCGGCGGTCGGATCATGACCGACTTCGTCTTCGGCACCCAGAACGACGACTTCGAGAACTCCTTCGGTCCGGTGGGCAACTACATCGAGTTCCGCCGCGCCCGGCTCTACGTCGCGGGTACCATCTACACCAACGCCTTCTTCAAGATCCAGTTCGACTTCGCCGGCGACGGCCTGGCCTCCTTCAAGGACGTCTACATCGGTCTGAAGAACATCCCCGTGGTCGGCACGATCATGGTCGGTCATTTCTTCATGCCGGTGAGCCTCGAGCAGCAGACCTCCTCGAAGTACATCGACTTCCTGGAGCGGGCGATGCCGGTCGAGGCCTTCTCGCCCGAGCGTCAGACCGGCATCATGATCAAGGACACCGCGCTGGAGGACGATCGCCTGTTCTGGGCCGTCGCCGTCTATCGTGAGGGAGACAGCACCGGCGACGCGATCGACGACGACATCGGTGCCGGCCACGACGGCGAGTGGAACTTCGCGATCCGCCTGGCCTTCGTGGCCTGGGAGGACGAGGGCGGCGCCCGGATGCTCCAGGTCGGCGGTTCGTTCAACTATCGCAACCCCGACGACGGTGTCGTGCGCTTCCGCAGCCGTCCCGAGATCCACACGCCGCAGGGCCGGATCGTGGACACCAACAACGGCACGGGCGACATCGTCGATGCCGACGACGTCCTCCTCTTCCAGTTCGAGATCGCACTGGTCCTGAACTC
Organism: Planctomycetota bacterium; assembly: GCA_041601735.1. Classification (GTDB taxonomy): domain Bacteria; phylum Planctomycetota; family DRQF01; genus JACKGY01. The sequence goes on from JBFIHP010000241.1 coordinate 5,436, forward strand.
CTTCTCGGCCCAGGCGGAGTTCTTCTACGCCACCGTCGATTCCACCGCCTCGGGTGATCCCGATTTCTGGGGCGCCTACGTCTTCGTGAGCTACTTCCTCACCGGCGAGCACCGCCCCTACAAGAAGAGCGACGCCGCCTTCAGCCGCGTCAAGCCGATGAACGACTTCGGCGA
>JBFIHP010000242.1:0-5601 GCA_041601735.1 Planctomycetota bacterium
CACAACGACTTCATCTTCGCGGTGATCGCGGAGGAGCAGGGCTTCCTCGGCTCGCTCTTCCTCTTCGCCCTGATCCTGGCCCTGTTGATGATGATCTTCCGGACGGCGATGCTGAGCCGGGAGACCGGAGGGCGGCTGCTTTGCGTCGGGCTGGGCACGCTCTACGGCTTCCAGTCCCTGGTCCACATCGGCGTCAACCTCGGACTCGTGCCCACGACCGGCATGACCCTGCCCTTCGTCTCGGCGGGGGGCACCTCGCTGCTCACCTTCTCGATCGCGGTGGCGCTCGCATCCGCGGTGGCGCGCTCGCGTGAGGTGAGCTTCGCCGGCTCGCCGCTCCAGGAACAGCTGGCCCGCCTCCAGCCGCTCATCGCGCGCTCCCGACCGAGGGTCCAGAGCGAGGATGAGCGGCCCGCGCCGCGCCCGCCGGCGTTGCAAGGGCCGCACCCTATGGTAGAGTCCTCATCGGCTCGTACGGCACGCTGAAGCGACCTCCTCGAGGAGCGGAATGCACCGGGATCTCGGCTCCAGACAACAAGCGCGCGACCTCCTCGAGCGCACGCGGGCGGCGTTCGAGGTCTACCGGCATTTCAGCCAGGCCAAGGTCGATCGCATCTGCTACGCGATGGTCGAAGCCGGCTACCGCGAGTCTCTCCGTCTGGCCGAGATGGCCGTCGCCGAGACCGGTTTCGGCCGCGTCGAGGGCAAGCTGGCGAAGAACCGCTTCGCCACCCGCGGCCTCTGGCGCTACATCCGTGAGCTGAAGACCTGCGGGCTCATCGCCTCCGACCCCGTTCGCGGAGTGGACGACTACGCCGACCCCTTCGGCGTCATCGCGGCCATCATCCCGACGACCAACCCGACCTCGACGGCGCTCTTCAAGGCGATCATCGCCCTGAAGTCGCGCAACGGCATGGTGACCAGCCCGCACCCTCGCGCCGCGGGCTGCATCGGCGAGAGCATCCGGGTCGTCCACGATGCCGCCGTCGATGCCGGCGCGCCCGAGGGCATCCTCACCGTCATGGACGAGGTCAGCCTCGAGGGCACCGACGAGCTGATGAAGCACGAGCTCACCGATCTGATCCTCGCGACCGGCGGCGCCGGTCTCGTGCGGGCGGCCTACTCGTCGGGCAAGCCGGCCTTCGGCGTCGGGCCCGGCAACAGTCCGGCCTACGTCGATCGCAGCGCCGACCTCGGCGCGGCCGCGCGCGCGATCGTGGACAGCCAGACCTTCGACAACGCGACGATCTGCGCCTCCGAGCAGAGCCTCGTCCTGGACCGTCCGATCCGCGAGGCCTTCCTCGCCGAGATGAAGGCCCTCGGCGCTCACCACTGCAGCACGGAGGAGGCGAGGAAGCTCGCCGGCATCGTGGTGAAGGGGCGCGCGATGAACGCCGACATCGTCGGCCGCTACCCCCGCGAGCTGGCCCGTATGGCCGGCTTCGAGGTGCCGCAGGAGACCACCGTCCTGCTCGCCGACTGCGCCGGCGTGGGCTGGGAGCACCCCCTGTCGGTCGAGAAGCTCTCGCCCCTCCTCTCGGTCTTCACCGAGGACGGCTACGAGGCGGGCTGTCGGCGCTGCCTCGAGGTTCTGGCCTTCGGCGGCATGGGGCACACCCTGGCGATTCACTGCTCGGACGAGGCGATCATCCGCGAGTTCGCGGAGAAGAAGCCGGTGAATCGCATCGTCGTGAACAGCCCGTCCAGCCAAGGTGCGGTGGGCTACACGACCGGACTCGTGCCCAGCATGACGCTGGGCTGCGGCTCCTTCGGCGGCAACATCACCTCGGACAACATCGGTCCGATGCATCTCCTGAACATCAAGCGGCTCGCCCGGGTGGATGCCCGTTACGGGACCCCGGCCTGGCGCGACGACTTCGAGGATCTCGGTCCCGCGCCCGGCGCCGCCGCCGCCCCGGGAGGGCAGGCCGCGCCGTCGCGACCGGCAGCCGCCCCGGGCGCCGCCGCCGGCCGGCGCCGGACCCTGAAGCCGCTCTGGACCCCGCGACCCCCGGTCGCGGCCGAGCCGCGATGCGAGATTTCCGGCCTGCGCCCGGAAGACGTCTATTCGAAGAGCGATCTGGAGCAGATCATCCAGACCGCTCTCGCGCAGAAGAGGGCCGACGGTTGTCCCTTCGGTCGTTGTGCGGACTGCCCGCCGGAACGCGGAGCTTGCCCCGCTTGTTGAAAATCGGAGACGGGTGTCCGTCTCCAGTCGTGGTTGAGGAGTCGTCAAGATGAGCCAGATCGCTTTGGGCATGATCGAGACCCGCGGACTCGTGGGTTCGGTCGAGGCCGCCGACGCGATGGTCAAGGCCGCCCGGGTCACCCTGCTGGGCAAGGAGAAGATCGGGGGCGGCTTCGTCACCGTGATGGTGCGCGGCGAGGTCGGCGCCGTGAAGGCCGCGACCGACGCGGGCGCGGCCGCGGCACGCCGAGTCGGCGAGCTGGTCTCGGTCCACGTCATTCCCCGTCCGCACGAGCAGGTCGAAGGCATCCTTCCGCCGCCCGTCGCGGGCGCTGAAGAGTGACGGGCCGGACCGTGTCCGAAACCGAACTTCGCACCTTCGTCTTCCTCGACCGGATGCAGCCGCAGTTCGCCTCCTACGTCGCGACCACCGCGCGCGGCTACCTGCCGGTGGCGGGGGAGGCGGCGGTCTACATCGAGATCGCACCGGGCATCGCCATCAACCGGGCCACCGACGTCGCCCTGAAGTCGAACGACGTCCGCCCCGGGATGCAGATCGTCGAGCGCGCCTACGGCCTGCTCGAGGTCCACGGTCCCTCGCAGGCGGAGGTGCTCGCCGCCGGCAAGGCCGCGCTGGCCTCGATGGGGCTGGGCGAGGCCGATCGCATGAAGCCGCGCATCATGTCGTCGCAGGTCATCACCAACGTCAGCGACTACCAGGCGCAGCTCATCAACCGGATGCGCTACGGGCACATGCTGCTTGGCGGTGACGCGCTCTACATCCTCGAGGTCGAGCCGGCCGCCTATGCGGCCCTCGCCGCCAACGAGGCCGAGAAGAACGCCGACATCAAGATCATCGACGTGCGCAGCTCGGGCGCCTTCGGCCGGGTCTATCTCGGCGGCTCCGAGTCGTCGATTGCCGAGGCCGTGGCGGCCGTCGATGCCGTGCTCGGCCAGGTCTCGGGACGAGAGCGGGGCGCATGATCCACGGGCGGGTGATCGGCGAGCTCTGGTCCACGGTGAGGCTGGACGGCCTCGCCGGCCACAAGCTGCTGATCGTCCGCCCCGAGGGCGCCCGGGCCCGCGAGGACGTCGTCGCAATCGACCTGGTCGGCGCCGGACGCGGCGAGCGCGTCGTGGTGGCCCTCGGTCGGGCCGCGCGCAACGCTCTCGGCGACTCCGACGCCGCGATCGAGGCGGCCCTCATCGCGATCGTGGACGACCTCGATCTCGAGGTCGGAGCCTCGGGAGCGGAGACGCTCGCGCCCCCTCCGACCGCACCCGAGGACGAGGACCTGGCGCCGCCGAAGAAGAAGACGGCCGTGAAGAAGAGCGCGGGCAAGAAGGCGCCCGTGAGGAAGAAGGCGAAGAAGAAGGCCTCCGCGAAGCGCGGCAGGGCCGCGGCCCGGAAGCCGGAGGACGAGACCGCCGATCTCTTTCCGGCCCCGGAAGAGGACGAGATCGAAGGTCCGGTGATCGAGGAGGCGGCCGAGGAGCCGATCGACTACGTGGTCGAGCGCGACGAGGACGACCTTCCCGGATTCGATGACGTCGACGCCATCTGGGGCGACGACGACGAGAAGAGCAGGAGCTGATCGTGGACGCGAGAAGGCCGGCCCGGACGAGGGCGCTCGGATTGATCGAGATCGCTTCGATCCCTGGGGGCATCGAGGCGGCGGATCGACTGATCAAGGAAGCGAGCGTCGAGGTCCTGATCGCGCGCGCGGCCGATGCGGCCCGCTTCGTCCTCCTCTTCGAGGGTGAGGTGGAGGCGGTCCACCGCTCTCTGCTCCGCGCCGCCGAGACCGCCGGCGAGCGGGTGGTGGGGCGCCTCGAACTCGCCGCGCCGCACCCGCAGCTCCTGGACGGCATCTTCGAGCTCCGGGCACCGGAAGTCGATGCCGTGGGCATCGTCGAGACCACGAACCTCGCGGCCATCCTCGGGGCGCTCGATGCCGGTCTGAAGGCCGCCGAGGTGGAGCTGATCGAGCTGCGGCTCTCCATGGGGATCGAGGGGCACGGCTACTTCAGCCTGACCGGTGAGATCTCCTCGGTCGAAGCGGCCCTGGAGGCGGCCCGCGGGGCGGCCGAGCGGATCGGCGGCTTCCACGATCTGGCCCTGATCCCGAACCCGGACCCGGAACTGGTCCGTCATCTCCTGGAACCCCGACCCCCGTTCAGCCCCCTGCCCTGAGGGGCGAGGGCGCCATCCGGCCGGATCTCGACGGCCCGACCTTTTAGGGAACCGATTCCCGGGACCCGAGTCCAAGGAAGCGTGACATGGATCTCGAAGCTCTCGAGGAAGTCGATCTGGTCCGCCTGGCGGGCCCGGAGCGGCAGCCCGAGGCCTTCGAGGAGCTCATGCGCCGCCATCACGGCCGGCTCTACGGGGCTCTGGCTCGGATGGTTCGTGATCGCGAGCGGGTCGAGGATCTGTGCCAGGAGACCTTCCTGAAGGCCTGGCGGGGCCTCGCGACCTTCTCCGGAGATGCCGCCTTCTACACCTGGCTCTATCGCATCGCCCGGAATCAGGTCGCCTCGGAATTCCGTCGCGAACAGGCCCGACCGAAGCTGCGGCTCTCCCTGGACCAGCCGCTCGACGAGGACGGCCCGAAACTGGAGCCGCAGGCCGCCGGAGACAGCGACCCGGGGCGGGCGGCGATGGATGCCGAACGGAGACGCGCCGTGGCGAGAGCGATCAGCGATCTGGTCCCGGACTTCCGCGAGATCATCGTGCTCCGCGACCTGGAACGCCGATCGTACGAGGAGATGGCCGAGATGCTCGAGGTGCCGGTGGGAACCGTGAGGTCGCGCCTGCATCGGGCGCGGATGGAACTGAAGAGTCGTTTGCAGGACTTCTTCGACTGAGAATCACGATGGATTGCCGCGAGTGCCGGGACAAGCTTTCGCTCTATCTGGACGGTCTCCTGACCGAGTCGGAGCGGGTCCGTGTCGAGGCCGAACTCGAGAGTTGCCCGGACTGCGCCCGCGAGTTCGAGACGCTCTCGCTCATGGTCGATGACCTGCAGAGCCTGGGACCGGCCCGGGCCCCGGATCACCTCCTGGCCGACCTGAAGGCGGCCTTCCGTTCGGAGCTCGCCCGAGAGAAGCCCGCGGAGCCCCCGACGCCGGGCTTCTTTCGCCACTTCGGTCCCTGGCGCAGCCTCGCCGCGAGCCTGCTGCTCGCACTCAGCTTGATCGTGATCGCCCGCGATCGGGGGCTCTTCGATCAGGCGCCGGCGCCGATGGAGCAGGCCTCGAACGAGGACGCGCGCAGCTCGCGCCCGGGCGGCGAGATGCTGAGTCCGGGCGCCCGGGCGCCGGCCGAGGAGAGCGACGACGCAGCGGCCGAAGCCGGGGCCCCGGACCGGAAGACGGAGGAGGCCCTGGCCCGCGACCTCGACGAGGAGACG
>JBFIHP010000243.1:0-5563 GCA_041601735.1 Planctomycetota bacterium
AGGGCGTGCAGATCCGCGCCCAGGCCTACGATCCACGCGGGCGGCGCATGGGCCAGTTCCTGCCTCCGGTAGCGAGTGATGCCAACGGCAACTTCGTCTACGGCGGACTCAGGCATGGCGACTACATCCTCGTGCCGGAGAAGCGCGGTTACTATTCGATGAGCATGCGCGACTTCGGTCGCGCCGGCGGCGCGGACGTCAGCCTGCGGATGAAGCGCAACCCCGTGGTCCGCGGCCGCGTCGTCGATGCGCAGACCGGAGCACCGGTCCAGCGCTTCGCGCTCTACGGCACCCCGCGACCGAGCCTGCTCTTCGTCTCCGAGGCGGCGAAGCAGAAGTTCGACTCGGCCGACGGCAGCTTCGAATTCCTCTGTCTCCGCAACAGCGGCGACCTCTACCTGAACGTGACGGCCGACGGCTACTCCGGCGGCCAGTCCACGCGCATCGATCTCAACTCGACGGCCACCGTCGAGGGCATCGTCATCGAGGCCGAGCGCGGCGCCCAGGTGATGGGTCGCATCGTCGATGCAAGCGGCGCGAGCATCCCCGACGCCGAGGTGATCCTCGAGGCCGTGCTGGAAGGCGAAGATGGACTCGGCGGGCTCGGCCGGATGGTCTACGCGCAGAATCGCCTGCTCAGCCGCAACGGACGCAGCGACGCGGCCGGAGCCTACCGCATCGATCAGGTCCGCCCCGGCGCCTATCGCGTCACGGTGAAGCACCCGCGCTTCGCCGTTCACTTCGGCGACGACGTCGTCGAGTTCCGGCGCTCGGGCGAGCAATCCCTGCCCGACATCCGTCTGCTCGAGGGCGGCACGCTGTCCGGCACGGTCTACGAGAACGACGGGACCGGACTCCGGGGCGCGGTGGTGCGCCTGAAGCCCGAAGACCTCGGGCTCCAGACGCCGCGCAGCATCGAGACGCAGACCGGATCCGACGGCGGCTTCAGGCTCGAGCACGTCCCGGCCGGCTCCTACCGCCTCGAGGTGATCCGCACCTCGGCGCTTCACCATCGCATGGGCGGGCTTCCCGGTGCGCCGACGGCGAAGTTCATCCTCGTGCACGTCGCCGAGGGCCAGGACGAGAGGATCGAGGTCCGCGGGCTCTGAACCGCGAGGGCCGCGCAACCTCCGGTTCCGCGGCCCTCGATGAGGCGAAGCCGATCCCGTCAGCCGATCAGAAGGAGGCCTCGACGATGTCGCGGGTCTCGCGCTCGAGCGCCTCGCCGCGGGCGACCATCGCCTCGAGCGACTTGCTGCGGTCCGCGACCCAGGCGGCATCCTTGATCGAACCCAGGTTGATGCGGACGTTGTAGACCGCGCCGATGAGCCCCGAGCGGGCCATCAGGGCGCCGACGCCCGCGTCGGAAACCGCGGTGGGCAGGCCCTGCTCCGCGGCCTTGCGGCAGAGGGCGAGGACATCGAGACAGAGCTCGGCCGTACGGAAGGGGATGTCGGTGGCGACCTTGTAGCCGGCCATGATGGCGGCGTCGCGCGCCGTCTTTTCCTCGGGCGTCGCCCTGGGCATGCGCATGGCCGTCAGGACGTCGCCGAAGGCGTCGGTGTCGGCGTCAACCAGGTGCAGGAGCTCGTCCTTCAGCGCCTGGGCGCGCATCGCGAGTTCCTCCATCTCGTCCTGCCGGTCGGCGAGGCTCTTCTTGTAGTAGGTCAGGTTGCCGACCATCGAGGCCAGCGAGGCGCCGAGCGAGCCGGCCAGCGCCGCGATCGATCCGCCGCCGGGAGCGGGGGTGGCGCGCGACACCTCGTCGGCCAGGTCCACGACCTTCATCGAGGCCAGCGAGCCCGCCCGCTGCGGGATGCCGAGGACGCTCTTCTCGATCTCGAAGTCGGCGACGTCGCGCAGGCCGAGGGCCTGCACCGCGCACTCCATGACATCGGGCAGCGGCGCGCCGCGGCTGGCGCCCTGGCAGGCGAGGTAGAACTCGCCGGTCTCGCGGATGGCGGGGTAGGGGATCAGCCCGACGATCTCGGAGCCGGTCACGACGAGCCCGCGGTCGCGGGCCAGCTCGCGCGCCTGCTCGTAGACGTCGTGGACCGCGGTCACCTTGAAGTTGGTGAGATTGAAGGAGAGCTGGGCGCGGTTGTACTCGGGGATGACCCAGCCCACGCCGCGGCACTCCTCGAAGAGGCCCTTCTTCATCACGTTGACGCCCTCGAGCTTCTCCGGGTCGCGACCGAAGAAGGCGAGCTCGGCCATGAGATCGCGGCCCTGGGCCTCGTAGTGGCCCGCCAGCTCGTCGAGGCTCTTCGCCACGAAGTCGGTGTAGGCGCAGGGGTACTCGCCCTTTGACGGCGCGTACTTCTTCAGCTTGCCGGAGTCGTAGTAGGGCGTGGTCTGGTCGATCCGGACCGCCCGGCCCTTCTCGCGCAGCTCGTGCGCGATGTCGTCGGCGTGTTCCTTGCGGTTCGAGTTCAGGTTGATGTTGTAGGCGATCAGGAACTCGCGGGCGCCGATGGTGACGACGCCGCTCTTCGCGTTGAACTCGGCGGGACCGAAGTCGGGCTTCCACTCCGGCTTCTTCATCTTCTCGGGCAGGGCCTCGTACTCGCCGGCCCGCACCTTGGCGAGCGAACGGCGCGACGGCATCTGCGCGGCCTGGTCGTAGAGATAGACCGGGATGCGCAGCTCCTCGCCGACCCGCTTGCCGAGGGTCTTCGCGAATTCGACGCAGTCGGGCATGGTCACGCCGGACACCGGGACGAAGGGGCAGACGTCGGTTGCGCCGTGGCGGGCGTGGGCGCCCTCGTGCTTGCTCATGTCGATGAGTTCGGCGGCGCGGGCGATGAGGCGGAAGGCGGCCTCGATCACCGGCTCCGGGGCGCCGACCATCGTGATGACGGTGCGGTTCGTCTCGCGGCCTGGATCGACGTCGAGGACGTCCACGCCTTCGACGTCGCGGGCGGCGGCGACGATCTGCTCGATCTTCCTCGGATCGCGTCCCTCGGAGATGTTCGGGACGCATTCGACGACGCGGTTGCTCATGGAATCCTCTTCCGATCGGGGTCATCTGGGTCGGGGACCGGGTATGATGCCAAGCCGCAGCGCCCCTGAGAAGTGAAGGAGACCGCCATGCGCCCGATCCTGTTGGCCCTCGTCGCCGTCCTGGCTCTCGGGCTGGTACCCGCGCCGGAGAGCACGACCACGATCTACGTCGTGCGCCACGCCGAGAAGGCCGACCTGCCCGGCGAGCGCGATCCCGAGCTCTCCGAGGCCGGCGTCGTCCGGGCCGAGGCCCTGGCCCGCACGATGCGCTCGATCCAGCTCGACGCCTGCTTCACCAGCCAGTACAAGCGCACGCAGATGACCCTCGCGCCCCTGGCGAAGGCCGCCGGCCTCGAGACGACCGTGGCTCAGGCCGGCGCCGAGAAGGCCCTCGCCGCGAAGATCCTCGAGACGAGGAGGGGAAAATCCGTGGTCGTCGCCGGTCACAGCAACACCGTGCCGACGCTGCTCCAGGCCCTCGGTGTCGCCGATCCTCCGCAGCTCTCCGAATCGGACTACGACGACCTCTTCGTCGTCCGCGTCGATGCCGAGGGCCGCGCGCGCCTCCTCCACCTCCACTACGGCGCCCCCAATCCCTAGCACCTTGGCGTCAGGCGCAACACCGCCGCTTCCCGCCGCATCTGGGTCTGACCCAGATCCGCCGGGAAGCGGCGGTTTTGCGTCGGACGCCGGAGGGGCGGTAACATCGGCGTCATGAATGCGCGTTATCGCAGCGAGATCAACGCCGGGGTCGAGCCCGCGGCGCCGGGCGAGTTCGCCGAGCTGAAGATCGGATCGCTCTCGGTCTGGCCGCCGGTCGTGCTCGCGCCGATGGCCGGCGTCACCAACTACCCCTTCCGCAAGCTCTGCAGCCGCTTCGGCGCCGGGCTCTACGTCTCCGAGATGATCACCGCCCGGCCGCTGGTCGAGGGCAACACGAAGACCCTCAAGCTCTCCGACTTCGGACCCGAGGAGAGCCCGCGTTCGCTTCAGCTCTACGGCGTCGATCCGCACTACGTCGGGGCGGCCGTCCATCGGCTCGTCGAGGAAGGCCGGGTCGATCACATCGACATGAACTTCGGCTGCCCCGTCCGCAAGGTGACCTCGAAGGGCGGCGGGAGCGCCATTCCGGTGAAGCCGAACCTGCTCCGCAGCATCGTCCAGGCAGCCGTGAGCAACGCCGGCGAGGTGCCGGTGACGATCAAGGTCCGGATCGGCATCGACGAGGATCTGGTCACCTACCGCGAGGCCGGGCGGATCGCCGAGGGCGAGGGCTGCGCGGCCATCGGCCTCCACGCGCGGACCGCGGCCCAGCTCTACGACGGCGAGGCACGCTGGGAGCACATCGGCGAGCTGAAGTCGATGCTCGCCATCCCGGTGCTGGGCAACGGTGACATCTGGGAGGCCGAGGACGCCCTCAGGATGATGCGCACGACCGGCTGCGACGGCGTGATCGTGGGCCGCGGCTGCCTCGGGCGGCCCTGGCTCTTCCGCGACCTCGCCGATGTCTTCGCCGGCCGCGAACCCGCCGATCCGCCGCGCCTCGGTGAGATCGCCGACATCGCGCTCGAGCACGCCCGTCTGCTCGCGGACTGGTTCGGCGAGCGGACCGGCATGCTGATGATGCGCAAGTTCACGGCCTGGTACACCAAGGGCTTCCGGGGCTCGGCGCGGCTGCGCGGCGAACTGGTTCGGGTCGAGACCCTGGCGCGGCTGGAGGAGATCCTGGGCGGCGTCGAGCGGGACGAGCCCTTCCCGGTCGCGGCGGTGCGCGCGAAGCGCTGCAAGGGCTCCGGAACCCAGCGGGTCACCCTTCCCGAGGGCTACCTCGACGATCTGGAGGACGATCGGCCGCCCTGCGCGGCGGCCGGCGACATCCACTCCGGGGGCTGACCAGGGGCACCGGCCGCGACCTCCCCTCAGCGCCGCGGCAGGCGGAAGCTGATCGGGACGAGGACGCGATCGCGCACCGGTCGGTCGTCCTCGCGCGCCGGCCTGAAGCGCCAGCACCGTACGGCCTCGAGGGCGGCGCGATCGAGGAGGTCGTGCCCCGAGCTGGTCTGGAGCCGGACGTCGAGCACGTCACCCTCCGGTCCGACATCGACGATCATGACCACGCGCCCCTCGAGTCCGCGTCTGAGCGCACGGACGGGGTAGCCCGGGCTCGGACACTCGCCCGGGACCTTCCGGGCGTCGATGCGCCGGACCGCTGCCGCCGCCTCGGCGCGCTCCGGGGCCGCGTTCTCGGGGCCGGTCTCGACCGCGGGCTCGCCGTCGTCGTCTTTGCGGGGCGGTCTTCGTGACCGCGCGACGACGATCGAGGAGCGTTTCAGGTCCTCGCGCGGCTCGCCCTCGGGCCGGTCGAGATGCTCGATCGGACGGTGCCAGGGCGCCGGCAGGACGAGGTCGTCGTCGATGCGCCGGACCGCTGCCGCCGGCTCGGCGCGCTCCGGGGCCGCGTTCTCGGGGCCGGTCTCGACCGCGGGCACGCCGTCGTCGTCTTTGCGGGGCGGTCTTCGTGACCGCGCGACGACGATCGAGGAGCGATTCAGGTCCTCGC
>JBFIHP010000244.1:0-5553 GCA_041601735.1 Planctomycetota bacterium
GCCGCGGCGGCCGCAAGCGCGCGCGCCGGGGTGATGGGCGCCGGGAGCAGGTGGCCGTCGACCGCGGACTCGCCTGGCTCGCCGCCCACCAGAGCCCGGACGGCTCCTGGGACAGCGACGGCTTCATGGAGCGCGACCGCGACGAGCTCGGCCCACCCTGCGACGGCAAGGGTCAGGCGACCTACGACGTCGCCGGCACGGGGCTGGCGCTCCTCTGCTTCCTCGGAGCCGGCGAGACCCACAAGGCCGGGGAGTACAAGCGGACGGTGGCGCAGGGCCTGAAGTGGCTGCGCGACCAGCAGGACGAGGACGGCTGCTTCGGCAGCCGCAAGGTCGCGAACTTCACCTACAACCACGCCATCGGCACCCTCGCCATGACCGAGGCCTACGGCCTGACGCGGAGCCCCCTCTTCAAGGCCTACGCGAAGCGTGGCCTCGACTTCGCGCTCGCCTGCCAGAACCCCTACAAGGCCTGGCGCTACGGCAAGGCCGACGGCCAGAACGACAGCTCGGTCACGGGCTGGATGGTCATGGCGCTGAAGTCGGGCCAGACCGCGGGCTTCGAGATCGACCCCATGCGCTTCGCCTGGGCCCTCGACTGGATCGAGGAGATGACCGACGAGGAGAGCGGCCGCACCGGCTACATCCGGCGCGGCGAGCCGCCGGTGCGCGAGGTCGGCCGACACGAGACCTTCCCCGCTCTCGAGAGCGAGTCCCTCACCGCTCTCGGCATCCTGACCCGCATCTTGTGCGGTCAGGACCCGGGCAAGAGCGCGATGATCAAGAGGGGCGTGGAATTGCTCCGGAAGAAGCCGCCGGTCTGGGACGAGAAGGCCGGCCGAATCGACATGTACTACTGGTACTTCGGCACGCTCGCGCTCTTCCAGGTCGGCGGTGAGCCCTGGTTGGGCTGGAACGAGGCCCTGCCCGCGGCCGTTCTCGACCGGCAGCGGACGGACGGCAACTTCGCCGGTTCCTGGGATCCGAAGGGCGCCTGGGGCGAGGCCGGAGGCCGGATCTACTCCACCGCCCTCATGACCCTCAGCCTCGAGATCCGCTACCGCTACGGCCGCGTCTTCCAGCCGAAATAGAGTCGGAGGCGAGGCTTCCTGGGTCTCGCCGTCACCGCGCGGGCAGAATGCCGGTTGAAGGTGCTGTCGGAAAACCGCCGACGACCGGAGTCGAGCAGACCTAGGGTGACTGGACCTTTCTGCCGGGGCGCTCTCCCGGTCGTCCGAGAACCAGAATCGTGGGGCTCCGCGGCGGAAAGTGCCTGGCACCGTATGTCCGCGCGACCGCATACCACTTTCCCGACAGCACCTTCAGCCGGCATCTTCCACGCCGGCAGTCTCCGTCGTTCAGAGCGCGCGGTAGACCTGGAACTTCAGGTAGCGGGACTCGGCGTGGGCCGGGACGGTGGGATGGTCCGGGCCCTGGCCGCCGCGCCAGATCTCCTGGAGCTCGCGGCCGCGCTCGCGCGAGGCCTCGAAGACCACGCGACGCAGATCGTCCTCGGCGACGCCGCCCGAGCACGAGCAGGTGGCGAGGATGCCGCCCGGGGCGAGGACGCCCAGGCCCTTGGCGTTGATCTCGCGGTAGAGCTTGAGGCCCTTCTCGAGGGCGGAGCGCCGTGGCACCAGCTTCGGCGGGTCGAGCACCACGAGATCGTAGAGCCGGCCCTCCTTGTTCTGGTGATCGAGCACGCGCAGGACGTTGCCCTGGATGGCCTCGAATCGGGCGAGGCCGTTGAGCGCGGCGTTCCTCTCGGCGTTCTCGAGCGCCGGGCCGGAGGAGTCGATCGCGGTGACGGCGGCGGCCCCGCCGCGCCCGAGGTGCATCGAGAAGGCGCCGCTGTAGGAGAAGGCGTCGAGCACGCGTCGGCCGGAGGCGAGGCCGGCGAGGAAGGCGCGGTTCTCGCGCTGGTCGGTGTAGAAGCCGGTCTTCTGGCCCTGCTCGAAGTCGACGAGGAAGCGCAGGCCGTACTCGCGGACCTCGACGCCGCCCTCCGGCGCGGCGGTCCCGGCCCGGAGGCCGTCCTCGGCCTCGATGCCCTCCTCCTCGCGCGCCATCTTCGAGACCCGCTCGTAGAGGCCCGAGGCGCCGGTGGCCTCCATCAGGGTCTCGACGATCAGGTCGCGGTGGCGGGTCATGCCGAGGCAACCGTTCTGCATGACCAGGTGCGAACCCATGCGATCGACGATCAATCCGGGGAGGCGGTCGCCCTCGGCGTGAACCAGCCGGTAGGCGTCGGTCTCGCGGTCCGCGAGGCGCAGGCCCTCGCTCCGCAGTGCGACGGCCTGACGCAGGCGGAGCCGCAGGAGATCCTCGTCCAGGGTCTCGTCGCCCCAGGCGGCCAGACGCAAGCAGATCCGACTGCGGGAGTTGTAGAAACCCTCGCCGATCTTCTTGCCCTCGTGGTCGCGCAGCTCGACGACGTCGCCGTCCTCGAGATTGCGGACGCCCTTGACCTTCTCGATCGACTGATCGAAGACCCAGGGGGCGCCCATCCAGAAGGGTTTCGCGCGGCGCGGCTTCAGCAGAACTTTGGTCAGCATCGTCGGGGACTATATTGAGTCCCGCGGGCAGTTGCTACGATCCGCGACCCCCGCCGCGCGGGAATTCCCGAAAGGAGCCTCTCCTGGGGGCCCCGCGGCCTGGAACCGAACACCTGGAGCAGACCATGGAACCCTTCGAAGGCGTCGACTACATGCAATTCGACTCCCTCCTCACCGAGGAGGAGAGGATGATCCGGGACACGGCCCGCGAGTGGGTCTCGAGCCGGGTCGCGCCCATCATCGAGGAGCACCACCGCAACGCCACCTTCCCGGACGAGCTGATCCCCGAGATGGCGGAGATGGGCTTCCTCGGCGCGAGCATCCAGGGCTACGGCTGCCCCGGTCTCGGCGCGGTCGCCTACGGCCTCATCATGCAGGAGCTCGAGCGCGGCGATTCCGGCCTCCGCTCCTTCGCCTCCGTGCAGGGCGGCCTCGTCATGTTCCCGATCGATGCCTACGGCAGCGACGAGCAGAAGGAGCGCTGGCTCCCCGCCATGGGCGAGGGCAAGAAGATCGGCTGCTTCGGCCTCACCGAGCCCGACTTCGGCTCCCACGCCGAGGGCATGATCACGAAGGCCGAGGACAAGGGCGACCACTATCTCCTGAACGGCGCCAAGATGTGGATCACCAACGGCTGCGTCGCCGACGTCGCGGTCGTCTGGGCCAAGCTCGACGGCAAGGTGATGGGCTTCCTGGTCGAGAAGGGAACGCCCGGCTACAGCACCCGTCGCCAGAAGCACAAGTTCTCGCTCAGGGCGAGCGTCACCTCGGAGCTGATCTTCCAGGACTGCAAGATCCCCAAGGAGAACCTGCTGCCGGGCAGCGAGACCATCAACATGAAGGGCCCGCTCAGCTGCCTCACCCAGGCCCGCTACGGCATCGCCTGGGGCACCATCGGCGCGGCCATGGCCTGCTACGACGCGGCGCTCAAGTACGGCTCCGACCGCATCCAGTTCGGTCGTCCGCTCACCAGCTTCCAGCTCTACCAGAAGAAGCTCGCGGAGATGGTCACCGAGATCACCAAGGGCCAGTTCCTGAACCTCCAGGTCGGCCGCCTGAAGGAGCAGGGCAAGTCGCACCCCTCGCACATCTCGATGGCCAAGCGCAACGGCTGCTACTGGGCGCTCGAGATCGCCCGCGAGGCCCGCGACATGCTGGGCGCCAACGGCATCACCGACGAGTACGTGGTCGGTCGGCACATGTGCAATCTCGAGTCGGTCAAGACCTACGAGGGCACGCACGACATCCACACGCTCATCATCGGCCAGCGCGTCACCGGGCAGTCGGCCTTCGCCTGATCGACGAGCGCGGATGCAGCGAGTTGAAGAGAGCCGCGAGCCCCGCTCGCGGCTCTCGTCGTGGATCACCCGGCCCCCGGCTTCCGGAGCGCCGAGCTTGCCCGGCGGTTGCGAGGAGTTCGTTCTCCGCTTCCTGAGGCGCCGGGAGTCGGCGAGCCGAGACCAAGGGGAACCAGGCGGGCAGCAAGCTGCCCCCAACGGCCGAGCAAGCTCGGCGCTCCATGCTCGGCGCTCCTAGCTCCCGCTGAGGCGACCCGAGCGGAGGGGGCGCGGATCGATCTCGACCCGGGCGAAGCCGGCCGCGGCGATCGCCGACTCGACGAGCGGTCCCCTCCCCGCGAGCGCGGCCTGCTCGGCCGCGGCCAGCTCGAAGCGGGCGCGATCGCCGAGGTCGCGGACCCGGAACTCGCGGAAGCCCAGCTCGCGCATCGCGGCCTCCGCCCGCTCGATGCGGCCGAGGCGCTCGGCGTCGATGGAGAGGCCGGTCATGACCCGCGAGGAGAGACAGGGCGAGGCCGGCAGCTCCGCGGTCTCGAGATCGTAGTGACGCGAGAGCTCGCGGACCTCGTCCTTGCCGAGCCCGGCCTCGGCGAGCGGACTCCGGACCCCCTCCTCGCGCGCGGCCCGCAGGCCGGGGCGATGACCGCCGAGGTCGTCGGCGTTGGTGCCGTCCACGATGCGCGGCCAGGTCGCGCCGTAGACCGCGGCGAGGCGGCCGTAGAGCTCGTGCTTGCAGAAGTAGCAGCGATCGGCGGGATTCGCGGCGTAGCGGGGATCGTCGAGCTCGGCGGTGCCCAGCTCGACGTGATCGACCCCGAGGGCGCGCGCCACGCGGCGGGCCTGATCGAGCTGGGCCTTCGCGAGCGAGGGCGAGATGCCGGTCACCGCCAGGAGAGCCGCGGGCTCGGCTGCGCGAGCCGCCGCGAGGACGAGACTGGAGTCGACGCCGCCGCTGAAGGCCACGAGCAAGGGCGGCCCGGAGAGGAGCTCCAGGAGGCGGTCGTGTTTCTCGGCGAGTTCGGGGCTCATCGGGAGTTCGATCGGGAACGCTGACGGGAGAAGGTCGAACCGACGCGGCCCGACCCGGCTGATGGTAGCGCGGAGAACCCGTGCTGCCAGCTTGAAGTTCTCGATTGCGCGACCCGGGCGTTCAGGAGCG
This sequence comes from Planctomycetota bacterium, assembly GCA_041601735.1. Classification (GTDB taxonomy): domain Bacteria; phylum Planctomycetota; family DRQF01; genus JACKGY01. The sequence goes on from JBFIHP010000244.1 coordinate 5,013, forward strand.
CCGGCCCGACAGGCCGGCCTTCGTTGCTCGTGGTATCGAAGAAGCCGGTCTGTCAGACCGGCGCTCCTGGCGCTCCTGGCGCTCCAGGGGCTCGGCGCTCCGGGTCAGCCGAGGAAGTGCAGGCCGAGGAGCTGGATCAGGCCCACCATGAAGCCCAGGATCGCGCCGAGGATCTCGATGGCGAAGAGCTCCTTGCGAGCCACCGCGAGCGTGATCTTCTCGAGGCGGTCCATGTCGAAGGAGAGGATCTTCTCCTCGACGATCTTGTGGAGATCGAGGTGCTCGTCGAGGTGCTCGCCGATCGTGACCACCCCGCTCTCGAGCAGATCCTCGATCTCGTCCAGGAGCGTCGCCTTCAGGGAGTCGATGAAGGGGCCCTTCAGGAAGGCGCCCAGCATCGGGTTCGAGCCGAGCTTCTTCGCCATGAAGGCGTCGATGCGCTCCGCGACGTCGGCGCGGAGCTTCGAGCGGACCTTCGGATCGTGGATGATCTCCTTGATGTCGTCCGCCGAGATCAGGTGCTCGGAGACGGTCGCGCCGA
>JBFIHP010000245.1:0-5537 GCA_041601735.1 Planctomycetota bacterium
CGCCGACGCAGCGGCCGTCCTCGACCAGGACGGCCTCGACCTCGCAGGAGGTCCTGACGGTCGCACCGTGGCTCTCGGCCGATCTGGCGTAGCTCTTGGCGATCTCGCCGACGCCGCCCTCCTTCGGGTAGTGGAAGGTGCTGACCAGGCTGCGGGCCTCCTTCTTGGGCCGGAACACCGACTTCACGATGGTGTCCCAGAGCGAGGCCTGGGTGATGCGCTGGGAGGCCCAGTCGGCGGAGATCTGGGTGCAGGGCAGTCCCCAGGTCTTGGCCGTGTAGACCCCGAAGAAGATCTCGAAGAGCTTGCGCCCGAAGCGCCGGACGACCCACTCCTCGAAGTTTCGGTCCTTCGGCCTGGTGAACAGGTTCTTCGTCGCCTGCACGAAGTAGTCGAACATGGCGCGCAGCATGACCGGCTTGGGCAGCTGCACGAGGGCCTTCGACAGCTTGAGCGGATAGTCGAAGAACTGATCGTAGAGGAGGATCCGCGAGACCCGGGCCCGCGTGACCTTGTTGTCGCCGAGGACCTCGAGGGTCTCCTCGTGCACGCGCTGATCGACGCTGTGGAAACGGTGCGGCCCGAAGTCGTACCAGAATCGCCCGTGCTCGCTCTCGTGGAGGAGGCTGTTGGCGAGACCGCCGATCTCGGCCTCCTTTTCGACCAGCGTCACCCGCCGCCCGGCGCGGGCCAGGACGTGGGCCGCCGAGACGCCCGCGAGGCCGCCGCCGAGGATCAGGATGCCGGCATCTTCCGCTGCCATGTCGCTCTCCGCGCTACCAGATGGTCCTTCAACAGATCGGTCGTCGGAAGCCCTTGAGTGAGCCAGATTTCGGGGGATCTCGGGGAAATCGAGGGCGACCCTCCCCGGTCAACATCCTGTCTGCGGTTTCGTTCAGTTCAGGGCCGTCGGAGGGCGATGAAACCTGAGGGCCCCGGCGCGGGCCTTCCGGCTGCACTCGTCACCCGGGAACGAGTTCGCATCCGGCGCGGAGAATAACAGGGGGCAGCGGGAACGCCAAGATCCCCGGGCCGTCGCGGAGCGTCCTAATCGTTTGTTCGGTCGCGATTTGTGATTCTTGAAGGCCTCCGGGGCGACTGCTAACCTGCGGCCGCGCCCGCGAGGATTGGAAATCCCCCCATGGACCTGATCAAGCAGTGCTTCCGCTTCAGCGAGATGCTCAGCGCCTTCACCCGGCGCGAGCTCCGGCAGCGCTACGTCGGGTCCCTCCTCGGCTGGCCGTGGCCCTTCATCCAGCCGATGATCATGATGGCGGTCTACTACGTCGTCTTCGTGAACCTCATGGGCATCAAGATGGACAACACCTGGAGCGGCGAGCTCGCCAAGGTGAACGGCGGCCACTCCTTCGACGGCGACACCTTCTACGTCGTGCTGCTCTGCTGCGGGCTCCTGCCCTGGCTCGCCACCGCCGAGTTCCTGATGCGCTCGGTGAACACCATTCCGGAGAACGGCAACCTGGTGAAGAAGGTGGCCTTCCCCTCCGAGCTGCTCTCCGTTTCGCTGCTCGTCGCCTACTTCATCAATCTGATGGTCCTGGTGACGGTCTTCTGCATCATCACCTTCACCTTCACCGGTTTCGTGTCGCCCCTGCTCTGGATGTTCCCGATCGTGCTGATCCTGCACGCGGCCTTCCTGCTCGGCCTGGGCTACCTCCTGGCGACCGCGAACGTCTTCGTCCGGGACGTCGGCCAGCTGGCTCCTCTGGTCATCAACCTCTGGTTCTTCCTCACTCCCATCGTCTACGTGAAGGAGATCCTGGCGCAGAACAAGGAGCTGACCTGGGTCTGGATCTTCGACTGGAATCCGATGACCTACATGGTGGACCTCTACCGCTACGCGCTGATCTACCCCGACCAGCTGCGCTACACGATCGAAGAGGGCATTCCGGTCAAGCTCGAATTGAGCGACGTCTTCACGCGTCTGGGCATCTTCGCGGCCATCGCTCTGGTCACCCTGGTGCTCGGGTATCGTACCTTCATGGCCAAGAAGCACCGCTTCGCCGACGAGATCTGAGGGGACGATGACGGACACGCCGAACAACGGACCCAGCGTCATCGTCGAGGGAGTCGGGAAGCTCTACCGGCTCTACCCCGATCCTCGAGCCCGCCTGAAGGAGCTCCTCTTCCTCGGCAAGAAGAAGTTTCACTCCGAGAAGTGGGCCCTGCGTGACATCAACTTCGAGCTCTGGCCCGGTCAGGCTCTGGGCGTCATCGGCGTCAACGGCGCCGGCAAATCCACACTGCTCAAGATCCTCACCGGCACCTCGCGCCAGGACGAGGGCCGTTTCGAGATGAACGGCACGGTCTCGTCGATGCTCGAGCTGGGCGCCGGTTTCCACCCCGAGTTCACGGGCCGCGAGAACATCTTCATGAACGCCGCCGTGCAGGGGATCCCGCGCGCGCTCGTGAAGGAGCGCTACGAGGAGATCGCCGCCTTCTCCGAACTCGGCGAGTTCCTCGAGCGACCCGTTCGAACCTACTCCTCGGGCATGGCGATGCGCCTCGGCTTCGCGGCCTCGATGCTGGTCAATCCCGACATCCTCATCCTCGACGAGGTCCTCGCGGTCGGCGACGCCCACTTCCAGAAGAAGTGCATGGACAAGTTCGCGGAGTACCGCAGCGCCGACAAGACGATCCTCTTCGTCAGCCACAGCGTCTATCACATCCGCGAGATCTGCGACCGCGCCATCTGGATCCACGAGGGCAAGATGGTCATGGACGGCGACCCGATCGAGGTCACCGACGAGTACGAGAACATCCTGCTCCAGATGCAGGCCGACTACGCGCTTCGCCGCGAGGGCCCCGAGGGCGAGCTCGTGCGCGGCCTCGCCGCGATCGAGAGCGTCACCCTGCATCTCGGCAATGGCGCCGAGCCTCGCGGGGACTTCAAGACCGGCGACGACCTCTGCCTCCGCTTCCGCTACGTGAATCCCGAGGAGGGCGAGCCGGTCTATCCGATGATCGCGGTGCTCCGCAACGACGGCACCCTGGTCTTCGCCTCCCGGCCGGAGCGCCCGCTGGTGACCTCGACCGAGTCTCAGGAGGTGCGGATGCGCATCCCCGATCTCCGCCTGCTGGCCGGGCAGTACGAGGTCGCGGCCTACATCACCGACAAGAGCGCCGCGCACTTCATCGACCAACGCCAGGGTGCCGTCCGCTTCAAGGTGACCCACCAGGGCCTGCACAAGGGGATCTACCTGGCCGACACTCGCTGGGAGGTGCCGGAGCGAGCCGGCAGGGACGGTCGATGAGACCCGATCTCTCGATCGTCGTCGTCAACTTCAACAGCGCCCACTTCATCGCCCCGCTGCTGGAGAGCATCGCCGCCCAGGACTTCGAGGTCGGGGGTCGCCCCGGCAGCTACGAGGTCGTCATCGTGGACAATGCCTCGAAGGGCGAGGATGCCGCCATGCTCCGGGGCCTGCGCTCCGATCGCGTCAGCGTGATCCTGAACACCGCGAACGTCGGCTACGGCCCCGCGAACAACCAGGGCTTCCACCTGGCGCGCGGTCGCTACCACATGATCCTCAATCCGGATGCCCGCTTCCTCGACGGCTGTTTCCGCGCCCTGATCGACGTGCTGGAAGGTGATCCGGAGGCGGCGGTCGTCGGTCCCCTGGCCTACATGGATCCGGAGGCGACCTGCATGATGCCTCCGAACGAGGCGCCGACGCCCGAGCTCATCGCCCTGCAGACCCGCGCCCAGACCGATCTCGAGGCCGCGACCGAGAACCTGCGCGAGCGGACCCGCTTCGCCCATCGCTACTGGGCGGCCGAGGAGCCGATCGAGATGGAGATGCTCTCGGGCTCCTGCCTGGTCTTCCGTCGCGAGCTCTTCGCCGACGAGCCGCCCTTCGATCCGGGCTACCCTCTCTACTTCGAGGACTCCGATCTCTTCCTGCGGCTCCGGCGCGCCGGCCGGAAGCTCCTGCACGTCCCCGCCGCCCGCATGTTGCACTACTGGTCGCAGAGCGCGGATCGTCACGTCCGCGGCGCTCAGTATCGCCATCGGATCTCGGCTCGCCGATTCTTCCTGAAGCACTTCGGCGCGGAGGGGCTCCACGTTCACGAGGAGAACCTGGCCCGGAGCCTCGAGACGCACCGGCTCGGGCGGCACATCAGGCCCTTCGAGTTCGAGGCCGTGACCGCGGGCCGAGAGGCGCCGAGCTTCGATCTCGGCCGGCCGGCCGCGGACTACTTCGTCGAGTTCGCCGGCAACCCCATCTTCACCCTGGCGGTCGGCATGTTCCCGCGCGCGGAGGGTCCCTTCCGGGTCTCGCAGGTGATGTGGGAGCAGGTCGGACCCGGCTCCTACTACATCCGCGCCGTGGATCGCCGGACCCTCGAGACCCTCAAGGCCTGGATGGTCACCAAGGGCTGAGCCGATACCGGCCCACATGATTGTTGGTATCGTGCTGAAGCCCCTGGATGGGTGGGACTTGCGTCCGCTCCCCGGATGCGAGCAACCGATCTTCCGGAAGGTCGGCGCCCGCGCGCACTTCCATGAAGGTCGCCAACACGAGAGTAGGCCAGTATCCGGAGACCACCGATGCGCCGCTCCCTGCCGCTTCTCTGCGCCGCCATCCTCCTCCTCTCCGCCTGCCGTGAGACTCCTCCTCCGGCCCGGGACGAGAACACCCGGGTCCTGATCGCGGGCCATCTCTACGGGCTCGGCCTCATGAGCCGCGACGAGGCCGGCGAGGAACTCCGGAGCCACCGCTACCTCGGCGCCTTCGTCGACGAGATCCGCTTCGCCGCCCCGGCCGCGGTCTTCCTGCTCGGCGACAGCACCAGGAACGGGCGCGAGGAGGAATGGGACCGGCTCGACCGCGCCTTCGCCGGGATCGAGGCGCCGGTCCATTTCCTGGCCGGCAACCACGACCTGCGATCCCCGGAGGTCTTCGACCGCCGGGGCGGCGTCCGCAACGCCGTCTTCGACATCGCCGATCGCCGCTTCATCTGCCTCGACAACAAGTGCGTCTACGAGCCCGAGGATCTCGCCTTCCTGCGTGACGCGCTGGAGGTCGGCGGCCGGCCGAAGCCCGTCATCCTGATGCACTACTGCCTGATCGACTGGCGCGAGGCCCAGCCGGGGCAGGACCCGCGCGAGGATTACCCCGGCGTCAGCAACTGGAACCGCGACGTCGCGCCGCTGATCGCCGGCCGCGTCGAGGCCGTCGTCTGCGGCGATCACCAGCCCGGAGGTCCGAAGCAGCGCCGGCAGGTCGTGGACGGGAAGACCATCGACTACATCCTGACCTCCTTCGTCTTCGGCGGCGGTCCGGATCGAGCCGGCGAGGGCCCGAACCTCTACCTCGAGATCCTGCTCTGGGGCCGGGAGATCCGCTTCCTGCCGCGGACCGTCCCCGTGCCGCTGCCCGACGACTGGTACCTCGATCCCCGCCCGCCCGCGGACTGGCGCCTGCACGACGTCGCCGGGCGCGCCTGGATCTGGACCCCGCCGGGCTTCGAGAAGTCGATGCTCGGTGCCTGGTGCGACGAGGAGCGCGGGCTGC
>JBFIHP010000246.1:0-5532 GCA_041601735.1 Planctomycetota bacterium
CACCACGCCCTCGGCGAGCCGATGAGGAAACCCTCGACGGCCTCGCGGCGGCCGCCGTCGAAGAACGCGAAAGCCGCCGCGGGCGAGGCACTTGCGATCGTGTTGAAGTCTTCCACGCGCCGCGTCGAAGACTTCAACACGGGCGCCCGGCACCGGAGCCGTACGATCCCGCGGGAGCGCGCCGCCTCGCTCCCGTCCGACCGTCGCGCGTGCAGCCGGAGACCGACCGCCCGGGTCCCGCGGAGCCCGGTCGAGGCCCCGGCGAAGGCCGAACGGACCGTCCCTCAATCGTTCTCGTTGCGGATGAACTCGAGTTCGAAGGGGCCGAGCGCGTCCGGTGCGTTCTCGGGCGGCGCGCTGTCGATGCGGACGACGAGTTTCCTCTCGCCCTCGAAGCTGCAGGCCCGGTCGGGCTCCAAGAAGCTGCCGATGAAGAGAAACTGCTCGCTGCCCTCCTCGATGTCCTCGCCCTTCGCCATCAGGGTGAGGCACCAGCGCTCGGAGACGAAGACGTAGTTGCCGTGGTGGTCGCTCAGGAGGACGTCGTGACGACCGTCCGGCGCCGGGAACCGCCACTCGGAGATGAGGTTGTCGCGACCCTGGCGGCGGTCGCAGGCGACGGCCGCGACCAGGATGAGCAGGCTGATCATCGCGACACCGAGGCGGCGACGCGATCGTCGAGATCGCTCCGGGAGTCGAATCGGGGTCATCGTCAGCGGACCTCCTCACGATGCGAGCCCGGCATCGCCCCATCGGCTCGGGCCCAGCGCGCCGCCGAGCGTGGCCCGGCGCCGTCACTCTACACGACAAAGTTCTCTGCATGAACGAAAATCAGGGTCGCGGGTCTCCGGGAAGCAGGCCAGCGGGATCAGCGGCCGCGGCGGAGGAGGTCGCGGGCGGCCTTCAGGCCGCCGATGGTGGTGGCGAGGGTGGACTGGCCCGGGAAGACGGTGTCGCCGACGAGGCGGAGGCCCGGCGCCGGACGGCAGGGCAAGAGGCCGCGGTAGGCCGCGAGACCGGCGCGGCGCGGGATGCCGCCCACCATGCCCTCGGGCCGCGCGGTGAAGCGGCGGAAGGTGCGGGGCGAGGCGGGATGATCGACCTCGATGCCGGCGGCCCATTCGGGGGCGAGCGCCCGGAGGGTGGCGATCATGCGCTCCTGGACCTCGGCGACGAGAGCGGCTCCGCCCTCCTCGCCCGCGGTCCTGAGCCTCCGGAGGGCGAGATGGGTCGACATGGTGACGCTGCGCAGACCCCGGGGCGCCATGCCGTCGCGCGCCCCCGAGATCGAGACGAAGACGTTGTTGCCCTCGACCAGCGGCGCCGCGGGGTCGGCGACCAGCTGCAGGTGGATCGGCGCCTCTCCCGCGCCGGCAGGCTCGCGCAGCACGAGGTAGTGCATGCAGGCCGACCAGCTGTCCTCGAGCGCGCGCTCGCGATGATCGAGATCGCGCAGCTCGGTGCCGGGCATGAGTTCGCGCAGGCTTCGCGGCAGGACGTTGGCGAGGACCTTCGGCGTCGTGATCGCGCCCCTCCTGGTGCGGACCTGCCAGTCCTCTCCCGCCCGATCGATCCGGCGCACCTCCTGGAAGTAGCGGACCTCGCCGCCGAGCTTCTCGATCGCCCCGACCATCGCCTCCGCCAGCCGCCCGATGCCGCCGACGACGTGAGCCGAACCGCGGAAGGGGTACTCGAGCGTCGCCATCGCGGCGGGCGCCTCGACCTCGGCGGCCGAGCCCTGCAGCGTGATCTGGCTCATCGCGTCGGCGAGCAGGCGGATGGTGGGATGGTCGTCGAGGCCGTGGCGCCGGAGACGGCGCGCGAGCGGTCGGAAGGCGAGCGGCAGCAGGCGGAGATAGCCGGGAACGAGCCCGAGATGCGCGCGCCAGGCGCCGCGCTCGAAGGGCGGCAGGGCCTCCGGGCGATCGATCAGCCCCCAGAGGGTCCGGGCCGCCCCACCCGCCTCGCGGAGAAAGGCCGCCAGTCGTCGGCGTTCGTCCTCGCTCCTGGCCCGGTCGAGGAGCCCCGCGACGAAGCGTTCGCGATCGCTGCCGATGGGCAGTCGGAGCCCGGGCGCACGCAACTCGATGACCGGGTCGATCGCGTCGATCTCGAGGTCGAGCAGGCCCTCCTCGATGAATCCGCGAAAGAGCTGGCCCGGGCCGAAGCCCGAGAACAGGGTCGCCCCCGCCTCGAAGCGGACGCCGCCGCGTTCGAAGGTCGAGGCGCAGCCCCCGGGGTAACCCAGGCGTTCGAGCAGGAGCGGGCGGAGGCCGGCCCTGGCGAGCCCCAGGGCGGCCCCGAGGCCGCCGAAGCCGCTGCCGATCACCACCGCGTCGCGCTTCTCGTCGTTTTTCGCCGCCATGCTCCGGGATGTTAGACCCCCTTTGCCTCCAGCACACGAAAGGAAGGGCGAGACGATGACCACGCCGGCCGAGAGAATCCGCGCCCTGAACGCCCGCGAGCTGCGATCGGACGGCGCATTCGTCCTCTACTGGATGACCGCCCACCGTCGGACGCGCTTCAACTGGGCGCTCCAGCACGCAATCGAGCGGGCCCGTGAGCTCGACCGCCCCCTCGTCGTCCTGGAGGCCCTGCGGGTCGGCTACCGCTGGGCCTCGGATCGCTTCCACGTCTTCGTGCTGGAGGGCATGGCCGAGAACAAGGCGGCCCTCGAGAAGGCGGGCGTTTCGCACCTCGCCTACCTCGAGCCCGAAGAAGGCGCGGGCCGGGGCCTTCTGCAATCGCTCGCGAGCCGGGCCTCTCTCGTCGTGACCGACGACTTCCCCTCCTTCTTCCTGCCCGGGATGCAGGCCGCAGCCGCAAAGAAGGTCGCCGTCCGGATGGAGGCGGTGGACACCAACGGGCTCTTGCCGATCCATGAGCCGGCCCGTCCCTTCGTGACGGCCTACTCCTTCCGCGCCTACTACCAGAAGAACCTGCGCGCCCACTTCGCGCTGGCGCCGAAGGCGACGCCGCTGTCGCGGCACGGCCTGCCGAAGAGCGGGCCCGATCTCGACGAGCTGATCGCCGACTGGCCGATGCTCGACGCCGAGGCCCTGAGCCGCCCGCGCGAGCTCGCCGCCGCCCTGCCGATCGACCACGAGGTTCGAGCGGTCGCGACGCGCGGCGGCATGAAGGCGGCGGCGGAGGCGCTCGATCGCCTGGTCGCGAAGGTCCTGCCCCGCTACGACGAGGACCGCAACCACCCCGACGAGGAGGCCACCAGCGGCCTCTCCCCCTATCTCCACTTCGGCCACGTCTCGGCTCACGAGATCTTCGCCCGCCTGCACGAGCCCGAGGGCTTCGACCTCGGGCGACTCGCCGAGAAGACGCGCGGCGCGCGCCAGGGTTTCTGGGGTCTCGATGCCGCGCGCGAGGGCTTCCTCGACCAGCTCGTGACCTGGCGCGAGCTCTGCTACCGGACGGCCGCGCACGAACCGGGCTTCGATCGCTTCGACTCCCTGCCCGACTTCGCGCTGAAGACGCTCATGGAACACGAGGACGACCCTCGCGACCCTCTCTATTCGCCTGAGGTCATGGAGGCGGCGGAGACGCACGACGAGGTCTGGAACGCGGCGCAGCGCGAGCTGGTGACGACGGGCCGCATGCACAACTACCTGCGCATGCTCTGGGGCAAGAAGATCCTCGAGTGGTCGAAGAGCCCGCGTGCGGCCCTCGACCTGATGATCCACCTGAACAACAGGTACGCCCTCGACGGCCGCAACCCGAACTCCTACGGCGGCATCTTCTGGGTGCTGGGTCGCTACGACCGGGCCTGGGGCCCCGAGCGCCCGATCTTCGGCAAGATCCGCTACATGAGCTCGGACAACACGAAGCGCAAGGTCCGCCTGAAGGCCTACCTCGAGCGCTTCGCCGGGTCGTCCCAGGGCGAGCTCTTCGGCGACTGAGGCCCCCCGCGGCTCGTCGGCCTACCGAGGCCGGGCCCGAGACGGCGCGCGGCCGGCGCGTTATCATGGCGGCGACCGAAAGGAACCACCATGAAAGTCACCAGCAAGAGTTTCATCGCGGGCGAGATGATTCCCAGCCGCTTCGCCTTCGCGCGGGCGGCCAAGGTCGAACACGTCGAGCTCGCCGGCAACGTCAGTCCCCACCTTGCCTGGAGCGAGATCCCGGAGGGCACGAAGAGCTTCGCCGTCACCTGCATCGACCCCGACGTCCCGACGGTGGGTGACGACGTCAACAAGGAAGGACGCGAGGTCCCGCACGACCTCCCCCGCTGCGACTTCGTCCACTGGTTGATGGTCGATGTTCCGGCCTCCTGCCGGGAGCTCGCCGAGGGCGCCTGCGGCAAGGGAGTCATCGCCGGCGGCAAGAAGGACCCGCCCGGCCCGGCCGGCTCGCGCCAGGGGCTGAACGACTACACCGCCTGGTTCGCCGACACCGAGGGCATGAAGGGCGACTACCTGGGCTACGACGGTCCGGCGCCGCCCTGGAACGACCAGCGGATGCACCACTACGTCTTCACCGTCCACGCTCTGGACATCGAGCGGACCCCGGTCGAAGGCGCCTTCGGCCTCGCCGACCTGAAGAGCGCGATCGAGGGCCACGTGCTCGCGAGCGCCTCGATCAGCGGCCGCTACACCCAGAACCCGAAGCTGCTCTGACCGGATCGGTCGTCAGAGACAGAGGATGCGGATCGACTGGAGGGTCACCGGTGATGCCGGCTGCCCCTCCTGATCCGTGCCGCCGAGCTGCTCGAGCGCCGTGATCGTCGCCCGCCCGCTGATCATGCGACCGAAGGCCGTGTGCTTGCCGTCGAGGTGCGGCGTGGCGGTGAAGGTCACGAAGAACTGGCTGCCGTCGGTGCCGGGGCCCGAGTTGGCCATCGAGAGCGTGCCGGTCCGGTCGTGCTTCAGGCTGGTCTCGAGCTCGCCGTCGAACTGATAGCCGGGGCTGCCGCGGCCGTTGCCGATCGGGCAGCCGAACTGGGCCATGAATCCCTTGATGATCCGGTGGACCCGAAGGTCGTCGTAGTAGCCGAGGCGGCTCAGGTAGATGAAGTTCGCGACGTGGTTCGGACCGGCCTTCGGATCGAGTTCGAGGACGATGTCGCCCTCGCTCGTCTCCATGTGGGCGAGATAGCGCCGCCCGGACGTGAAGGCGAGTTCGGGGAACTTCGGCACCCTCAGCCGCCAGTTCGGGTGCTTGCGATCGATGACCTGGCGGTCGATGAAGTCGTCGATCTGGATGAGGGCCCAGTCGTCGGCCTCCTCCTTCCGATCCTCGCCGAGCAGGAGGAGGCGACCGGAGAAGGCGCGATACTGCGGGCGAAGGAGCCAGGGAGCCAGGCGTTCCTGAAGCTCCGAGTTCACCCGACCGACGCAGGCCAGCGCGAGACCGAGCGCGCGGGCGCGGAAGGCCGCCTGCACGGCCTCGCCCTTGGCCTCCGCAGCGGCCTGCCACCAGAGATCGGCGAGATCGAGCATGCCCTCGGCCCGGGTGGGTCGCGCGCCCTCGGCGGCGCCAAGGGCCTTCAGCTTCTCGTCGGCACAGCGCTCGAGCTCGAGC
>JBFIHP010000247.1:0-5517 GCA_041601735.1 Planctomycetota bacterium
CCTCGATCTCGGCCAGGGTCTCGTCGTGGCGCTCCAGCAGGAAGAGGACGCGGATGGCCGAGATCCGCGCGTTCATCGCGGCGGGATCGAGTTCGAATGCCCGGCGGTAGGCCGCGACCGCATCCGCGAGCGTGGGGCGCGCCATCATCGCCTGTCGATCCAAACCCGCGACGCCGCTCCGCTCGAGGACGTAGCCCTGCCAGAGCCAGGGCTCGGCACGCTCCGGTTCGAGCCTGCGGGCGCGTTCGAAGAGGCCGAGCGAGCGGTTGTTCTCGTGCTGCATGTAGAGCGAGCGGCCGAGCCCCATGCAGGCCTCGTAGTCGTCGCGGTCGGCGAGGTGGATGCGTTCGTAGATCTCGGCGGCGCGCGCGAAGCGGCCCTCGTCGAAGAGCTTGCGCGCCGCCTCGAGATCGTCCTGCGCCGCGAGCGGCGCGGCCAGGAGGATCGCCATCAGCAACAGGGACCAACGATTCTTCGTCGTCATCGACGGGCTCCCACGGTGATCGAGAAGCGGAGTACACCGAGTCCTGCGACCTCGGCTTCGACCTGCGCGCCCGGCGCGACCGAGCTGACCCCGGCCGGAGTCCCGAGCAGGACGAGGTCGCCGGCATGAAGAGGCAACCGCCCCGACAGCCAGGCGAGGAGACTCGCCGGTGTTCCGCTCATGCCGCCGTAGTCCGTGTCCTGGACGACTTCCCCGTCCACCCGACAGACCAGACGCAGGTTTCGGGGCTCGGGTAACAGGAAAGCCGGAACGAGGGCCGGACCGCAGGGGATGGCGCCGGGGAGGTTCTTGGCCAGGAACCAGGGCTGCCCTCCCTTCTTGGCGCGATCCTGTTCGCTGCGCCAGGTGAAGTCGTTGGCGATGCAGTAGCCGGCGATTGCGGCCGAGGCCTCCTCGACCGAGGCAGCGTCGAGATCGGCATGCAGGGCGACCGCGAGTTCGATCTCGTTGTCGAATCGTTCCCCGGGGCCCGCCGTCGGCAGGACGATCGCCGCCCCGCTACCGCGGAGATTCTCGGCGAGCTTGCCGAAGACCAGGGGCTCGGACGGGGCCTCGTTCCCCAGCTCGCGGGCGTGGGCGGCGAAGGTCCGACCCAGTGCCACGATCTTGCCCGGCGCCGCGAGGGGCGCCGAGAGCCGGGTCGGCTCGGGGCTCGGGGGCTCGTCCCGGGCCGCCGCCGCGAGTTCGCGAAGCAGGTCGGGTCCGGCGCGCAGGATACGGTCGTTCAGCGCGCCCGCGGGCCCGTCCAGGAGGGCCGGCGCCAGGCGGCCGAGCGAGGCTTCCAGTGCTCGACAGCGCCCCTCCAGGATCAACCAGGAGCGGCCCTCGCCGTCGCGCAGCAGTCCGGTTTCGGGCAGATCGCTACCCCGCGGTGACGTCATCATCGACTCCCTTCGACCCAGGGTCGCTCGCCGGAACCACGCGGACCGGCCGATCGCGGCCCCGTGGGGGCGGCTCGCTGTCCGGCGCGAGCCTGCCCGCGCCCCATCCCGGGCGCAAGTGCCGTGCCCGCCCGGAACCGCGCAGGCGGCCGCTGCGAACGCGTTGCATTCGGGCCGCCGCATGCTATACTGAGCGGCCCGTGGCGCACCCTAAGATTCGGCGCAACAACGGTTTAACGGAATCGTCCCGGCCCGGCCCCGAGGTTTCCCGATCGATGAAGCAAATCGCCGTCTTCGGCTCGACCGGTTCGATCGGCCAGAGCACGCTGAACATCTGTCGGGATCACGCTCGGTCCTTCAGGATCGTCGTGCTCGCCGCCGGGTCGAACGCGAAGGAGCTCGCGGCGCAGGCCCGCGAATTCCGTCCCGACGTCCTGGTGATGGGACTCCCCGACCACGAGGCCGCTCTGCGTGAGGAGCTGGGCTCCGATGCCAGCTCCTTCGAGATCCTCGCCGGGCCCGAGGGCCTGCGCGAGGCGGCCGGACGACGCGATCTCGACGTCGTCGTCGCCGGCATCACCGGCGCTCAGGGTCTGCCGGTGAGTCTCGGCGCGCTCGAAGCGGGAACCCGGCTCGCGCTCGCCAACAAGGAATCGATGGTCATGGCGGGCCCCCTGCTCGATGCCCTGGCGCGCAAGAACTCCGCCGAGATCATCCCCGTGGACAGCGAGCACTCGGCCCTCTTCCAGTGCCTGCTGTCCGGACGCATCGAGGACCTGGGAACGCTCATCCTCACCGCCTCCGGCGGCCCCTTCCGCCGGAAGAGCCGGGCCGAGATGGAACGCGCCACCCTCGACGAGGCCCTCGCGCATCCGACCTGGACGATGGGCCCGAAGATCACGATCGACTCGGCGACGATGTTCAACAAGGCGCTCGAGATCGTCGAGGCCCGCTGGCTCTTCCACGTCCCGCGCGAGAAGATCGACGTGGTCGTGCACCCGCAGTCCATCGTCCACTCGATGGTGCTCTGGCGCGACGGCAGCGTCATCTCGCAGATGGGCGCGCCCGACATGCGCGTGCCGATCCAGTACGCGATGACCCATCCGGAGCGCCTCGACGCCACCCTCGACACCTACAGTCCCGAGATCTTCGACGGCCTCAGCTTCGAGGCGCCCGATCTCGAACGCTTCCCCTCGCTCCGGCTCGGTTTCTTCGCCGCCTCGCGCGGCGCGACCTACGGAGCCGTGCTGAACGCCGCCAACGAGGAGGCGGTCGCCGCCTTCATGAAGGGCCGCATCGGATTCACAGACATCTTCGATCGCGTCGGCCAGGTGGTCGAACGCCACCGTCCGACACCGGATCCGTCCCTCGAGCAGATCCTCGAGGCGGATGCCTGGGCCAGAGAGGAGTTCGCTCGTTGCTAGCCATCGTCAACGGCGCCGTGGTCGTGCTCGCCATCGGCATCCTGATCTTCGTCCATGAACTCGGCCACTTCCTCGTGGCCAAGAAGGTGGGCATCCGCGTCGAGGCCTTCGCGCTGGGCTTCGGTCCCAAGGTCTGGGGCTTCACCCGGGGCGACACGATCTACAAGCTCTGCCTCATCCCTCTCGGCGGCTACGTCAAGATGTCCGGCGAGGCGCCGGAAGACCGGCCGGAGGAGGTCCGCGGCGACGAGTTCTTCGCCAAGACCATCTCGCAGCGGGCCTGGGTGGTCTCGGCGGGCGTGATCATGAACGTCCTCTTCGCGATCATCGCATTTCCGCTGGCCTTCGCGATCGGCGTCCCGATCGAGACCGCGGTCGTCGGCAACGTGACCCCGGGCCTTCCGGCCTGGGAGGCGGGCATCGAGAGCGGCGACGAGATCCTGACCATCGACGACACCGAGATGCTCGGCTTCCCGGACGTCAAGACGGCCGTCGCCTTCTCGGACGAGCCGCTCGAAGTCGTGCTACGCCGCGGCGAGGAGACCCTCACGCGGACCGTCACGCCGCTCTACAGCGAAGCCCAGGGCTACCACGTGATCGGCATCGGCCCCGAGATCTCGGCGCCGCGATTCATGGGCGAGGACGCTCCCATCATGGCCCGGCTCCCCGAGGGAACGGTCGGCCCGCGCGACACCGTCACCGGGATCGACGGCCGCCCCGTCGATGCGGCCGTCGCCAGCGGCCTCATCCGCTACGCCGACCGGGACGAACTCGAACTCGAGGTCGAGGACGCGCGCGGCGGTCGCCGCCGGGTCGTCGTGCCCCTCACGCTCGCCGACGAGGCCGAGGGCGGCAAGCCGCGTATCGGAGTCGTCAGCCTCGCCGCCACGATCGACCGGATCGCGAACTCGCCCCGCCAGTCCGACCTCGGGCGCCGTCTCGGGCTCGTGGTGGGCGACCGCATCGCGGTGCTCAACGGCCGACCGATCCGCAGCAACGTGGATCTCGACATCGCACTTCGCGGCCGGGGAGCCGGCGCCGCTCGCAAGACCGCCACGGTCGAACGCGACGGCGCGATGGTCGAGCTCGGCCCCGTCGACTGGGACGGGCGACCCGGATCACTGGCCGGGAGCGTCGCGCTGCGCAGCAGCGGCACCCATGTGAGCGTCGAATTCGGCAGCCCCGCCTATCGCGCCGGCATGCGGAGCGGCGATCGGGTGCTCGCCTACGGGGACAGCCGTTTCTCCGGCGCCGAGGGTGACTGGAAGCTCCTGGTCGAGGCCATCGGCTCCGCCGGAGATGCGCCGCGCGACGTCGAGGTCAGGCGCGGCGACGAGACGATCCTGATCAGGGGCCTGAAGCCCGGTCCGATCCGACCGACGCTTCTCTCGCTGAGCCTGGAGGCGCCGCCGATGACCCACGAGGTCCACCGGCCCTTCCCCTCTTCGGTCTCGGCGGGCTTCGCGCAGACGAAGAACAAGCTGGTCGAGATCCTGATGACCCTGCGCGGCCTCTTCACCGGCGGCGTCGCGGCCGAGAACCTGGGCGGCATCATCACCATCGCGCGGGTCAGCTACACCTTCGCCGAACAGGGCCTCGGCAAGATCCTCTTCTTCATGGCGATCCTCAGCCTCAACCTCGCCATCCTGAACATCCTGCCCATTCCGATCCTCGACGGGGGGCACCTCGTCTTCCTGGCGCTCGAGAAGATCAAGGGCGGACCGATCGACGAGAGGTGGATGGGTTATGCGAACGTGGTCGGCCTGGTCTTCATCCTCGGCCTGATGCTCTTCGTGACCTACAACGACATCATGCGCCTGGTCGCTGGCTGAAGTCATGTCGTTCCGGGCCGCGCTTTCGCTCGTGAGGCTGCCCAACGGCCTGTCCGCCGCGGGTCAGATCCTCGCCGGCACGGCGCTCGCGGGCGCCGCGGGCGGAACCCGTCCCGGCGCCCCGGCCCTCGTGGCGGGGTCGCTCGGCGCGATGGCGCTCTACGCCTTCGGGATGGCTCTCAACGACTGGTACGACCGTGACCGCGATCGCATCCTCGCGCCGGACCGACCGATTCCGCGCGGGCTGATCACGCCCGGTCACGCCCTGGCGATCGCACTTGGTCTGCTCGTCTCCGGCCTCCTGCTCTTCGCGCTGGCGGAGCCACTGATGCTCCTCGCCGGTGCCCCTCTCGTCCTCGCGATCGTCGCCTACGACGGCCCGCTGAAGGCGCGCCCCTGCGCGGCGGCCTTCGCGATGGGACTCTGCCGGGCCCTCTGTGCCCTGTCGGGCCTCATCCTCGGCGGTCTGTTCACCATCGACGGCGGCGACGGCGTCATGCCGGCGCTCCTGACCTACCCCGCCTCCTACCTGCTCCTGATCACCCTGGTCACCGCCGTGAGCCAGCAGGAGGAAGCGGATGCGCCGACCGGCCGCCTCGCGGTCTTCGCGACGCTCACCGGCGCGGCCTTCCTGCTCCCCGCGCTCGGCGGGACGGCCCCCGAGATCGTGGTGCCGGGGCTTCTGCTCGCCCTGCTGGTCGCCCGGCCGGGCCTCGGCCGCGAGGCGCGCGCCGGACTCGTCGTGAAGCAGGCGATCTTCGCCCTGCCGCTCTTCGATGCACTCTGGGCCCTGCCGGCCGATCGCGGCCTCGCGCTGGCCTGCGCCCTGCTCTACCTGCTGGGTTTCCCGCTCCGCGCTCTTCTCGGCCAGCGCA
>JBFIHP010000248.1:0-5476 GCA_041601735.1 Planctomycetota bacterium
CTGGCCGGCCCAGAGGAAATGCGGCGCCAGCGCCGCGGGAATCGTGACCGCCGCGCCCCAGGTCGCCGTCGCCACGTCGAAGGGATGGATGATCGGACCGGAGTTGCCCGAGTCCTTGATCAGGAGCACCGTGTTCGCCGCCTCGTCGAAGCTCAGCGCGTTGTCGGCGGTCGCGTAGATCACGCTCGCGGCGGGCGTCCCCGCCCCGCCGGCCGCGACCCAGGTCATGGTGGCGAGGTCGAGGTACCAGAGCCCCGCCGTCTGGCCGGCCTGCTCGACCCCGTAGAACCAGAAGCGGTCGTTGACGCGGTCGTAGCAGCTGACACCGTTGCCGGCGATCGCCGGCGCGTTGTTCGTCGTCGCCTCGTCCTGCCAGGTGCAGGCGACGGCGTCGAACCACCAGACCCGACCGGCGTTCACCGGCGAGGTGTCGAAGACCAGCACGCGGCCCTCGTTCGCCACCGCCTGCACCGCGACGGCCCGGGCGGCGACGTTGAAGTCCGGCTGCGGGAGGCCGGGCGGTCGCCGCTCCCAGCGACCGCGCACCGCTTCGAAGAGCCAGGGCGAGCGGTACTGCGACGCGGGTTGGTTCACCGTGGTCAGCCACTCCAGACGCTGCGGCATGTGCGGCAGCCAGTAGGTGTTGGGCAGGGGCTGCATGAAGAAGCGCTGGTTCAGCTCGTCGTAGGTCACGAGCTCGTAGCCGTGCCCGAGCTGCGCCACCGGCACGAGCTTGCCCGGAGACGAGATCTCGAAGCCGTCGGGGTTGAGCAGCAGATGCAGGGTCGCCACCTCCGAGCCCGGCTTGACGCAGATCCAGCGGTGCGCCGGGAGGTCGTAGAACCAGACGTCGTCGATGTAGCGCCCCGTGGTCGGATGAACGAAGCCGTGCAGGCCCTCGCCGGTGAGGAAGGCGCCCTCGAGCACGGAGGACCAGGCCATGCGCGGGGTGTAGCTCCGCCCCGTCGGCAGGCCCATGAGCGGATCGGGAGCGGGCACGCCGAGATCGAGCCAGCCGCCGGGCGGCAGCGCGGCCAGCGCGGCGACGGTCGGGCCCGGCCAGGACGGCAGACCCGCCAGCGGTCCCGCGCGCCGGCCGAGCCGGAGCCTGAGGCCGTTGGTGAGCTCGAAACCGGAGCCGGAGCCCGTCGGGCTCGCGACCCCCTGGACGACGAGCTTCAGGCCCTCGAGCCAGGGCAGGTCGGGCAGGCTCGCCCGGACGATTCGCTGGCCGGGCCCGAGCAGCGCGAAGGGCTGCGCCGAGGCCGCGTCCAGGAAGAGCGTGTGACCGGAACCCCCGATCGGCGCCAGGGGCGGCAGGCTGTGGTGGAGCGTGAGCTGGCTGCCGGCGGGGAGCCCCGAGGCGCGCAGCAGGAAATCGGCGCCGAGGACCGGCGGCCCGCTGTCGATCCGCGCCGCGGAGCCGACCGTCCCCGGACCGAGATCGACGACCTCCGGCAGGACGCCCTGCCCGACAAGCTGCGGGGCGAGCAGCAGGACGAGGGCGAGCAGCAGGAGGCGGCGGAGGCTCATGCGGGATCTCCAGCTTCGATGATCCTCGAGCCTACCAGCCCGCAGCTGAAGGGGTCGAGCGCGGAGCGTCGGGATTCGACACCCTGAGCCGGGGCGAGCCGCCCCGTTCGAGCGGGCAGGTCTGCGCGAAATCCACAGGCCGCGGTCGCCGGACTCGCGCGGGTCGAATCCTCGGTCGGGGCCCCGAAGTGCGGTCACCGCGCGTCTTTCGGGCCCTTCTCCACCACCCCGTCGCGGGCGCGGCCCTCTCGGTGCAGCGTTTGCGGGCGAGCCCGCGGGTCCCGATCGCCGGACGATCGGCGCGACCGTCGATCTCCGCATGCCCGGCGCTCCCCGTCTGCCGCGATCGATCGAACCGGGACCTCGAGATGGCGGCCAGAGAGGTCCGACCCATGCGCCTCCATCTCCTCGCCCTGCTCACCCTCTCGTTGCTCGTGACGCCCCTCTCCCGCCCCGAGATCCACGCGGGCGACGAACTCACCGCCGCCCAGATGAAGGCCGTCCACCAGGCCTACCTGAAGGCGAAGGCCGACAACTTCTCGACCGAGTCGATGGTCGCACTCTACCGGCTCGACAACGCCGCCCCCGCCGTGAAGAAGCTCGTCGATGCCGAGCAGTCCAATCCGGCGATGTGCATCACCTCCGACGACAGCTTCAAGATGGAGATCGCCCGTGACGGGATGAACCAGCGGGTTCTCAACCGGCTCTCGGAGGTGACCGGCGGTCCGGTCGAGGTCAGCGACTTCGGCAAGCAGAACGGCATCCGCTCGGACAAGGACCAGACCATCTACGCCGTGGACGGCAAGCGCTACTACTCCGCGACCGAGATGAAGGAGGCCTTTCGCGAGACCTTCAAGGACGAGTTCAAACTCGACATGGAGAAGATGGACATGGCCATCTTCGACGGCGACGCCCACTTCCCCGACTGGCGCGACACGGACATGGACCTCGAGACCCACAAGACGAAGTTCGTGAAGGGCCAGACCATGCTCGAGCAGGACACGGAGACCTACACCGAGGCCGGCTCCGTGCGGTCGATCGTCGATGGACGCGGCTCGAGCCAGGGGCGGATCCGCATCACCAGGTGGAACCCCGAGACCGGCAAGCCCGAGGTCCATACGGGAACGGCCGCACAGATCTCGTCGCGCTACAAGGACTGGAACGCCGACGTACCCTATCGCAACGCCATGGACTGCGCGGTGGAGAACAAGGGCAAGTTCGATCACGCATCCGACTTCATCGACCGGATGAAGTACTTCAACCGGACGGTCGGCAACGGTCTCAACGCCCTCGCCCTCGAGGACTGGGACAAGCCCTACATCTTCCACCTCCGCGAGATCGAATCTCCGGCCGAACGACGGGCCTTCATCCAGCGCATGGTGGACGACACCATGACCATCGACGCCTCGCCCGACCAGCGCGCGCAGTTCGTGAAGGTGATCGAACTGGCGGCGCAGATCGAGATCGACAAGATGAACGGCCGGACCAGGAGCGAGGCCGAGTATCTCCGCCCCATCATCGAGGTCGAGCGCAAGAACGCGAGGTCCCGGAACGAGGAGATCCAGGACGACGAGCTGCACCGCCGGGCGCGGCAGTCCTTCCACGACATGCAGTCCGAGGTGATGGACCGCAACATCGTCGCGACGACCCGGCAGAAGATCCTCAAGGACTTCGACCCGGGCCACCTGAAGAAGATCGCCGGCAAGTACGGCCTCGAGCAGGCCAGGAAGCTGCGCTGGGAGACCGCGCGGCAGATCCAGCGGGCCTTCGAGAAGGTCGGGCCCGACATGGCGAAGCGCATCATCGCCGACGCGCCCGAACACCTGAGGTCCGACCTCGAGAGCCTCCGGCAGGTCGCCGAGCTCCGCCGGGCGGAGAAGCGTCGGGCCGGACCGCGGCGCGGTCTCCGGCTGCGACGGAGCGATGCCGACGAGGCGCGGCGGACGGGCCCGGAGGAGGTCGTCCTCGACGAGAAGGGCGGCTCCTTCATCGAGAACCGCAAGCGTGAATCGCAGGAGCTCTTCGAGAAGCTGAAGAAGCGCTACGACGACTTCGATGCCGAGCTGCGTTCGGGGCGCTGGAGCACGGCCGAGGTCGAGAGGATGGTGCGCGATCGCGTCCTCGACGAGCTGGGCTTCGAGGAGCGGCGCAGCTTCGAGGAGATGGAGGGCGCCTTCAAGCGCCGCTTCAGCGCCAGCAAGCTGCTCTCGAACGTCGTCACCCTCGGCAACGTGAGCTCGCTTCTGAGCTGCATCCAGGTCTACCAGCAGACCGGCGACCTCACCCAGGTCGCCCAGACCGCGCTCTGGGAGCTCGTCGCCAACGTCCCCGGCGTCTCGCAGCTCGCGACCCTGAAACAGTCCTTCAACGACGGCAACGTCCAGGGCCTGACCTGGCTCTTCATCGCCTGGAAGATCCCCCTCGCCGGCCAGGTGAAGCTCGTCTTCGACGTCGCGGCGAACTCGCTCCGGGTGATCTACGACCATGCGATGACGCCGCTCGGAAACGATCGCTTCTCGCAGATCTACCTCGGCTTCGTGAAGAAGCAGCCGGCCGGCTGGTCACCGCTCACGCCGGGCTGGAAGGAACGCAAGGACGCCATCGGCGA
This sequence comes from Planctomycetota bacterium, assembly GCA_041601735.1. Taxonomy (GTDB): domain Bacteria; phylum Planctomycetota; family DRQF01; genus JACKGY01. The sequence continues at coordinate 4,142 of JBFIHP010000248.1, forward strand.
GTCGATCCTCGCTCACGTCCCCGGCGAGACCTTCCCCGAGAAATTCACCAACATGTACGAGTTCTTCCAGGCGAAGATCGAGCGGCGTCTGGTCCGCAACGGCATCACACCGGACACGACCGAGTTCTGGGAGGCGCGCGACCGCATCCTCGACCCCTTCTTCGGCCGCTACGTGAACGACTACTACAACATGGAGGGCGACTTCGCCGACGCCATGACGACCGGCATCTTCGGTCTCGCCGGCGAGCAGGAGATGAGGCGGAGACTCCAGGCCCGCCTGAAGGCCGACTTCCTGCAGTCCGAACGGAACTTCCGCAAGATGGAGATCGAACTCGACGCCTTCCAGGAGAAGATGGCCGAGATGGAAAAGCTCGGCGCCGAGAATCTCGAGGTCGAGCGGCGACTGCTCGGGACCGAGGACTTCGTGACCGACAAGATCCGCGAGAAGATGTCGGCCGCCTTCGATGCCGCACCACCCGAGGAGCGCGAGAAGCCGAAGCCCCTGGTGAAGATCGAGGCCTATCCGAACTTCGTGCTCGAGGGCCAGGAGGCCACCATCGCCGTGAAGGCGATCAGCGCCGAGGACGAGGTCGGCGGCGAGAAGCACAGGATCACGATCCGCCGCCTGCCGGCCAAGGCCCTGGTCCGGGGCGAAACCGACGCCAGGGAGAAGCTCGCCGAACTCACCGGCGAGGCGGATGCGCCCCTGGTCGAGAAGCTCAGCGAGAAGCTCAGCCCCGAGGTCGAGCTCTTCGTCTCGCAGATCCTCTACGAGGTCATCGTCGAGGCGCCGAACGGCACCCTGCTCGAGAAGAAGACCGTCGGCCTGAACCTCGCCGCCGGCGAGCGGCGGGAGGCGCCGTCCGGAGACACCCGGGTCATGGTCCGCGTCGCGAAACGAGGCGAGGACCGCGGCAAGCCCTGGCTGCTCTCCTGGGAGGAGCCGAGCGTCGAGAACTGCGCGGGCGGTCTGCAGTCCCGGTCGATACCCTTCGGGAGCCTCCAGCCCCATGTCTGGACCCGCTGGCCCGAGATGCCGAGCCATAGGGCCTACGGCGCGCGCGTCGTCGCCCGCGGCGGCGTGCCCCCCTACGAGCGGGAGATCTACCTGCCGATCACCCCCGAGGCCGGATTCGGTCGGCTCGAAGGATCGCTCGAGCCGGGGAACGCCTTCATCGTCACGATCCCCCTGCCGGGCGAGAACACCGCCGGCGAGATCGAGGTCGAGGGCGAACTCCTCGCCTTCGACGAGGCCGTCTCCCGGAGCCGGATGAAGGACACCGAGCCGGCGGCGAGCCATCCCTTCAGGACCAGCTTCCGCTTCTTCGTACCGCC
>JBFIHP010000249.1:0-5463 GCA_041601735.1 Planctomycetota bacterium
GCTTGGCCTCGATGAGCGGCTTCAGCGGGATGAAGCGTTCGTGATCGACCAGCTTCTTCACGCCGGGAATGCGCCAGCGGTTGAGGCCGATCTCCTTCAGCTTGTCGGAGTAGCGGTAGAACTCGGCGCCGGAGAAGTAGTCGGCCATGCCCTCGTTGAACCAGTAGTCGGGCGAGAGCTGATCGAGGGCGTAGTAGATGTACTGGTGGAAGGCCTCGTGGTAGAGGACGACGAAGCTGTCGGCGACGCTGCGCTTCTGCGTGCCGCCCTTGGCATCGAAGAGCACGAGTTCCTTGGCGACGAAGTTCCAGTAGCCGGCCGAGCCGGGCGGGCCGCCGTACTGGCGATACTCGGCCGGGCTCTCGCAGACGCGCACGACGCTGACCGCCTCGATCGGCTTGATCGGCGGAAACTGCGCCTCGTAGTGCGGGCGGATCGCCTCGAGGTCGTTGACGATCTTGTTGACCAGCTTCTCGTTGTCGGTGTGGTAGACGACGAAGAAGTTCTCGGTGTCGAAGGCCTTCCAGCCCTTCACCATGGCCTTGCGGGCCTTGACCCGGAAGGGGATGTCGCGGAAGTCCTTGCCCTCGTAGAAGCTCTCGTCGATCTCCTTGACCGCCTTGTAGCCCTCGGGCAGATGAACCGTGCGGCCGATGTTGCCGAAGATCGTCTCGAAGCTCCTGGTGACCACCTCGTCACAGAAGCCGACGACGCCCCAGATCTCGCCCTCCTCGCGCTTCACGAAGACGTAGCCGACGTAGTCGCCGCCGCGCTTCAGGCGCTGGAGCTGGCCGCTCTTGTCGATGTCGCCCTTGATGAGGTCCCAGCCGTGCCCGCGGAAGCGCGAGCCCATGAACTTCTCCCAGTCGTAGATCGCGTTCTGCCGGTCGTAGATCTCCTCGTAGCTCTTCGGCTTGTCGGCGTCGGCGGAGGTGACGGTCTCGGTCTGCTGCTCGGGCTCGGCCGGAAGGCGGAAGACGACGAAGTTCTCCTTGCTCCGGTTCTTGCCGCTGCGAGGGCGGTAGGGCGAAGGCCGCTCGAACTTGGCCAGGATGAGCTTCTCGGTGGGCTGCACCGGGATGATCTCGAACTCCCGCGGGTAGTACCAGCGGAGCCCCGTCCTGGTGTGATCGAAGGTCCTCCAGCCACGCGGAGCCTGGGCCTGCGTCTGGAGGGCGAGGGCGAAGAGGACGAGTAGGACGGGCAGGCGGCGCATCGGCTGATCTCCTGAGTCGGTCAGGATAGCGGATGCCCCAATCCCCGGCCAGAGGAATGAAGCAGGGCGGCGGCAATTGACCTGGACCCGACGAGTCCGGACTCTATCCTGGGTGCTCGCGTGGAGACCGCCATGACTCGTATCCTGCGCCCGGCAATCGTCTTCCTCCTTCTCACCGCCGCCTCCAGCGCCCAGAGCCTGGTGCCGCTGCGCGCATCGGCCGGCCGCTGGCACGTGACCTGCGGATCGACCTCGCGGTCACGGGGTTCGATCGACCGCATGCACGTCCGGGAACTGGCGGAGGCCTGGACGACCCGTCTCGGCGGACGGCTCGTCGGCGAGGTCCTCACCTGGGACGACCACGCGGTCGCTCTCGTGCGACTGGACGAGCGCAGCTGTCGCCTGCTCCAGATCGACCTCATCGACGGCCGCATCTCGGCGAAGTCCAGGAAGCTCATGGTGACGGCCGAGCCGGAGGTCGCCATCTGGGGTCGTCGCGCAGTCGTGACGCTCCCGAACGAGGGCTTTTTGGGCTTCGGCCTGACCCGTTCGCTGGTCACGCAGAAGTGGCGGGTCGAATACGACCGGAGCGTGGGGAGTCCGATCCTCCTGCACGACGAGCTCTACGTCCTGCGCGGCGGCCGGCTCTGTTGCTACGGCTGGCGCTCGCGCGAGCCGCGCTGGGAGAGCGGCGACCACTATGTCGGTCGCTTCGCGATCATGGCCGACGAGATCTTCGTCCTTCGCGACTCGTTCGGTTCGATCAGTCTGGACGTCATCGACAAGGCGACCGGCACGCGGCTCGCGCGTCATTCGATCGGCACCATCGACCAGCGGGAGGAATCCTGCCGGCCCCTCGTCCAGCTCTCGAACGACCGGATGTTCGTGAGCCTGCCCGGCCATCATCCCATGACCTCCGGCCGGAGCGGCAACGCCGCCGTCTTCGAGCGGAAGCTCGTCTCCGGTCGCAGCCGGCTCCGGATGATGCGTGACATCACCACCATGGGACCGGCGATCCTGAACGGCATCGACATCGTTCATCGTGACCCCTGGGGGCGCTGGGGCGACGGCTGGTACGGCGCCGACGAGGAGTTTTCGCCGCTCCTCGCGCTCCGCTCGCGCAGGCCGCTGATGTTCGAAGATCTCGAGACCGCCCTGCAGACCCGGGAGCACATCTGGTTCGGCGACCTCGCGGTGGAAACCACGACCTTCAAGATCGTGCGGAATCGCGAGCACCGGGAGCTGACGCGGCCCGTTCCCGGCCTCGGCATGCTCCTGATGCAGAATCCGGCCGCGGACTCGATCACCGCGCTCCGGCCGCCGCTCGATGCCCCGCGGGCGGCCGCGAAGATGGATGTGCCCGCGGGTCGCGCCTTCCTGAGAGACGACGAGATCTTCGCGGGTCGTCTCGTCGTGGACCCCGAGCCGGGGACCGTGACGAGACACGACGAGAAGGGGCGTACGAAGTCGGCGAAGCTGGATGATCTCCTCCTGCTGGAGGGCGCCGACGGTCGCATCCTCTACTTCGCATCCGAAGCGGCCCTCCTGCGCGGTCTGGCCATGCTCGGGAGGCAGGAGAACGCCCGGTTGGCGCTCGGCTTCGCGGAGCGTGCGCGTGCCGCCCGCTCGATCGACAAGCTCGAACGAGCCCTCGGTAAGGCGCTCGACCACGGCGTCGATGAGAAGGTCATGCAGCCCTTCTATCGCGACCTGCAGGAGTTGAAGAAGGAGTCGGCGACCGCCGACCCGGAACTGCTGGAGGTCGCCGAGAAGTGGATCCGGAACGAGATGCGGCTCCAGGGCCTGAGCTACTGGCAGAGGATGGTCTGGCTCCTCGAGGAGGACTTCGAGGCCGCCGTCCGCAATCTCGAGCTCACGATCGAGCAGTACGACGGCAACGAGGCGACGATCGCCGACATGCGGGCGATGATCCCCGAGCAGATCCGACCCGAGGGCGAGTTCAAGCCGTCGGAGTGGTTCGACTTCATCGTGGCCGCGCGGCGCCGGCCGATCGACGTCGTCCTGCCGCAGGCCGAGGTCGAGGACCGGAAGGAAAAGGCCCGCGCCGGGAGGTCGCCTGCCGCGAAGGCCGACGAGGTGCAGCAGGCCCTCGCGGCGGCCCGGAAGGACTGGCGCGACGATCTCGTCGGGATCGTCAGCGAGAACATGCTGATCATCACCCCGGTGACCAATGCCTCCGGCGTGGCCGGCTCGCTGATGGTGGGCGAACTCGTCTGCGGGGAGTTGACCCGGCTCTTCGGCGGCGTGCGCAAGTCGCGGCGCCGCATGGTGATCCACCTCTTCGAGAGCGCGGAGGAGTTCGCGGCCGATTCCCGCCGTCGCGGCATGCCCGATCCGGAGCTCGTGCTCGGGTACTACTCGCCCGAGGAGAACATCTCGCGGCTCTACATGCCGCCCGTGGACATCCTGAGCGTGGAGGTGGTCGAGGTGGTCGCCCACGAGTTGACCCATCACTGGATGACGTCGCGCTCCCCGGTGATGACCGACGAGCAGGCGGCGCGCCACTCCGCGCTGAGTCCGGCCTTCTGGGTCGTCGAGGGCCTGGCCGTCATGATGCAGGAACTCGTCTACGACCAGAGACGCGGCGAGGTGCGGCGCGATCTGCAACGGTCCGAGAGCCTCGACGTCGTCGCGAACTGCCCCGAGCACGCCCTGGTTCCCTGGCAGGCCCTGGCGCTCGCCAACCAGCTCCAGTTCCTGCGGATCATCGAGGACCCGGCTCCGATCTCGGGCCTCGAGATCTCGTTGACCTGGCGGCTCTTCTTCAAGCGGTCGCCCAGCATGGCCAATCTCTTCTATGCGCAGGCCGGTGCGCTCTGCCACTACCTCATGAACGCCGAGGGCGGGCGGCATCGCGCCCGGTTGATCGCGCTGATCGGGGCTCACTACCGGGGCGAGACCGGCAAGTGGCGGTCGAAGACCGCCTTCCGATCGACCGAGGCCGAGCTGGGCGAGAAGGTGCGGGCCTGGGCGAAGGAGCGCGTTGCTCCCTGAGGGGAGGACCTCGATTCAGCCGTCGTCGCGACGCCGGAAGCAGGAGACGAGGTGATCGTCCACGATCCCCACGGCCTGCATGAGGGCGTAGCAGATCGTGCTCCCGACGAAGCGGAAGCCGAGCTTCTTCAGCTCCTTCGCCATGCGGTCGGAGAGCTCGCTCCTGGAGGGCACCTCGGCCATCGTCTTCCATTCGTTGACGATCGGCTGACCCTCGACGAAGCCCCAGAGCAGGGTGTCGAGGTCGAGGCCCTGCTGCCGGAGGGCGAGGATCGCCCGCGCGTTGCCGATCGTGCTCTCGATCTTCTTGCGGTTGCGGACGATGCCGGTGTCCTGGACGAGTCGATCGACGTCGTCGGCGTCGAAGCGGGCCACCTTCTCGACGTCGAAGTCGGCGAAGAGACGGCGGTAGCCCTCGCGCTTCTTGAGGATCGTCTCCCAGCTCAGCCCGGCCTGCGCGCCCTCGAGCGTCAGGAATTCGAAGAGCCGGTTCTCGTCGTGGACGGGACGACCCCACTCGGTGTCGTGGTAGTGCACCATCTCGGGTGACTTCGCCCAGTCGCAGCGCGGTCGGTCGGCTTTCGAGTCATCGCGGCTCATGAGAGGAAGATAGCCTCCGGCCGCAGCCTGCGTCGAGAGCCGTCCGGGGATTCGGGCGGAAGTCGCGCCTTCTCGTCCCGTGGAGTCAGTCGAGGACGACACGCATGACGGCCCAGCCCCGGCTCCCCTTGATCATCGTCATGCTCAGGCTCCTCGTCTCCTCGCTCGTTCTAGGACGACCGCTGTTCTGACCGGCCGAACCGACGACTCGCCAGTGCCAGGCGCCCGTGAAGCCGCGACCACGAAGTTCGGCGAGTCGCCTGCGGATGGTCTCGAGTTCGACCTCGTCGAGCGGCCAGCCCTCGAGATCGAGAACGTGAGATCGGGCTCGATCGAGGTCGCGGTTCTCGACCGCCTCGATGAAGTCGGCGATCACGACCTCGCGGGTCGGGATCGACGCGGCCTCGTCGCGGCCGTAGTCGTAGTAGGCGAAGCAGGCGGTGCCGAGAAGACTGGCGAGCGCGGCCAGGATGGCGATGACTTTCATGGGTTTCCTCCGCGCCCAGCATGCCGCGGCGATCGGTCGGGCCCGAGACAGTCTTCCGAATCGCGACCTGAAGCCGGGCTTTACGATGACCATCGAGAATCGTGATGGCGCCGAGCCGGAGGAGCGCCGGCCCGACAGGCCGGCA
>JBFIHP010000250.1:0-5445 GCA_041601735.1 Planctomycetota bacterium
GGACCGGTTGGCGCGCTTCGTGGCGATGACCAGGCCGAGAACCGTGCCGCCGACCATGAGGAAGGGCAGCGAGACCATCATCACGATCGAGGTGAACCAGCCGTCCTGCGAGGGCGCGTTCTGGGCGGAGGCGACCGCCTCCTTGCAGTTCGGTCAGCCGTAGGCCGAGCCGGCGCCGAGGGCGAGGCAGAGCGTGATGAAGAGGAGGCTTTTCAGCATCAGATGCGGTCCAGCACCAGCAGGGTCATGAGGATCGTGATGTGCACGATCGTACCGCGCAGGAGCAGGCGAGCCATCAGGGAATCCCGTCGGCGATGGAAGAGCAGGCCGAGGGCGAAGAGGCCGAGACCGAGAGCGACCGCTCCGAAGGCGTAGACGAGCCCCGCCTGCTCGAACCGGTAGGGCAGGAGGCTCACGGCCACGAGCAGCGCCGAGTTGACCAGGATCTGCCGCGCGCTGCGCTCGCCCTTCGGGTCCTCGGCCGAGAGCATCCGGTAGCCGGCGCCGGCGTAGTCGTCGCGGTAGAGCCAGCCGATCGCCAGGAAGTGCGGGTACTGCCAGACGAAGAGGATGGCGAAGAGCACCCAGGCTTCGAGGCCGATCTCGCCGGTCACGGCGGTCCAGCCCATCATCGGCGGGATCGCGCCGGGCACGGCGCCGACCGCGGTGTTCCAGTGGGTCCAGCGCTTCATCGGCGTGTAGAGCAGGACGTAGGAGAGCACGCAGAGACCGCCGAGGATCGCAGTCAGCAGGTTCACGCCGAGGGCCAGCCAGGCCGTGCCGACGACGCTCAGCGCGATGCCGTAGATCAAGGCTGCGCGGGGTCGGATGAGCCCGGAGGGCAGGGGCCGCCCCGCCGTCCGCTTCATCCGCCGGTCGTGGTCGCGCTCGAGGAACTGATTCAGCACGATCGAGCCGCCGCCCGAGAGCCCGGTGCCGATCAGGAGATGGACGAGCAGACCCCAGTCCAGGCCGCCGCGCGCGGCCAGGAACCAGCCGGCGGCGGTGGTGACCAGGACCACGAGCATCGCCCGTGGCTTGGTCATGGTCAGGTAGCCTTGCAGTCGATCCAGCATCCGGTGGTCGGGGCTCTCTCTTCGGGTCGATCCTGGTCTTGAACAAGCGGGCCGGCGCCGCGAACGGCCCGGCCCGAGACTTTGGAGGAGGCTGCTCGGGGTTCTACCTCCCCTCCCGGGGACCCCCAAGCATCGCGACTTTCTGCCGCAGCCTGCCTCGCTCGGGTATCAGTGCGCCGCCTGGGCCTGGACGACGGGCGTCCCGTCCTCGATCTGCTGCGGCGCGTAGTCCTCCTTCATGTCCGGGTGGCTGAACTCGTAGGGCCCGCGGTAGACCTCCACCGGGCCGGCGAAGTTGCCGTGCGGCGGCGGGGTCGGGGTCGCCCACTCGAGCGAGTTGGCCTTCCAGGGGTTGTCGGCGGCCTTCTCGCCCTTCCACATCGACCAGAACAGGTTGATGAAGAAGGGGATCTGGACGAAGCCGAGACAGATGGCCGAGTAGGTCATCACCTCGTTCGCCCAGTGGAAGTCCTCGAGGTACTTGTAGCCGGCCTGGACGGTCTCGTCCCAGGCGCCCACCGCGATGCGACGCGGGTGACCCTGGGTGCCGACGTAGTGCATCAGCATGAAGGTGCCGTTCAGGAAGAGCAGCGTCAACCAGAAGTGCAGCTTGCCGAGGGTGTGGTTGTACATCCGGCCGAACATCTTCGGGTACCAGTAGTAGACGGCCCCGAAGATCGCCATCACCGTCGAGGCGAAGACGACGTAGTGGATGTGCGCCACGATGAAGTAGGTGTCGTGGATGTGGATATCGACCGGCGTCGCCGCCATGAAGATGCCCGAGAGCCCGCCGATGATGAACATGCCCACGAAGGAGAGGGCGAACAGCATCGGGACCTCGAAGTGGATCTGGCCGCGCCAGAGCGTACCGAGCCAGTTGAACACCTTCACGGCGCTGGGCAGCGCGATGAACATGGTCGAGACCATGAAGCTCAGACCCAGGTAGGGGTTCATGCCCGACTGGAACATGTGGTGGCCCCAGACGATGAAACCCAGGCCGGTGATCGCGCTCATCGAGTAGATCATCGGCTTGTAGCCGAAGATGGGCTTGCGCGCGAAGGTGGCGAGGATGTCCGAGACGATGCCCATGGCGGGCAGCACCATGATGTAGACGGCAGGGTGGCTGTAGAACCAGAACAGGTGCTGGAACATCAGCACCTGACCGCCGCCCGCGCGGGCCGACTCGCCCACGGCATCGGGACCGCTCCAGACCTGACCGGCCGCGACCAGGCCGTCCGGCACGAAGAAGCTCGTGCCCGCGACGCGGTCGAGGAAGAGCATGATCAGGTTCGACGCGAGCACCGGGGTGGCCAGCAGGGTCAGCACCGAGGTGATCAGGATCGACCAGACGACCAGCGGCATGCGGAAGAAGGTCATGCCCGGCGCGCGGAGCTTCAGGATCGTGGTGATGTAGTTCACCGCACCCATGACGCCGGAGAAGCCGGTGAAGAGGACGCCGAGCGCCCACATGTTCACGCCCTGGCCGGGCTGGATCTCCGAGAGCGGCGGATACCCGGTCCAGCCCGCGCCCGAGGGTCCGCCCTCGACGAAGAAGCTGACCAGGAAGAAGACCGCGCCCGACAGGAACATCCAGTAGCTCCACATGTTGAGCCGCGGGAAGACCATGTCGCCGGCGCCGATCATCAGCGGGACACACCAGTTGCCGAAGAAGCCGACGAGCAGCGGGATGATGACCAGGAAGATCATCACCGAGGCGTGCATCGTCATCGCGGCGTAGTAGTTCTCCGGCGAGAAGGTCTTGCCGAAGATGGGCACCTCGGTGAAGGGCCAGGCGAGCTGCCAGCGCACGCCCACCGCCAACGCTCCTCCCAGCAGGAAGAGGAAGATGCCGGTGAACAGGAACTGCTTGGCGATCATCTTGTGATCGATCGAGAAGAGGTACTTCGACGCGAAGCTCTCCTCGTGATGGCCGTGGTCGCCGTGTCCGTGTTCGGCTGCTGCCGCTGCGGTCATGTCCAGATCCTCACATCATCGGGCTCGACGCAGTCGAGCCGGGGCAATCTCAATTCGCGGTGAACTCGCTCGGCGGCCAGAACTTGAAGAACTCGGTCGGGCTGGCGTAGTCGACCGGAGCGTTCTGGGCCGAGAGCTCGCGATCGCGGACCTCCCAGTCCGCGCTCTCGAGGATCTCCATCTCGCCGCGCATGGTGTAGTGCGAGGCGCCGCAGAGCTCGGCGCAGGCGATCTCGTAGTCGCCGGCCGAGCCGTCGCGGGCGTGGAACCAGCCGGTGATCGTCAGGCCGGGCACGAGGTCCTGCTTGAAGCGGAGCTCGGGCAGGTAGAGCGAGTGGATGACGTCGATCGACCGCATCTGCAAGATGACGGGGCGGCCGGCGGGCACCACGAGCTTGTTGAAGGTGTAGTCGTCGTCGGTGCCGAAGGACCTGTCGGGACCGGCGTAGCGGAAGGCCCAGTTGAACTGCTTGGCGAGGACGTGCACCTCGACGGCCTCGGGATCGTCGGTCGGGAAGTGTTCGGGCGCCTTGATCTCGCGCCAAAGGCCGAACTGCAGCATCGCGATGGCCAGCAACACGATCGAGGGCGCGATCGTCCAGATGATCTCGGCCTTGTGGTTGCCGGTGGTGTAGTAGGCCTTGCCGCCCTCCTTCGCCCGGTACTTCACGATGAAGTAGATGAGCAGGCCTTCGGTCACGACGAGCACGAGCCCGGTGATCCAGAAGATCGCCCAGAAGAGGTCGTCGATCTTGTCGCCCTGTTCGGAGATGGATTCGGGCAGCAGGAAGCCCCGCTCGGCGAAGGCCGGGACGGCCATCAGCGCCAGCAGGAGGGCCGGCAGGCCGAGGCGGTGAATCAGGGTCTTGATGGTCGAGGTCATGGTCTCTCCCGCGCGCCGGATCAGCGCGTGAACTGGGCGGTCAACTGGGCGGCCTTGCCGGCCTCGACGGTGACGGTCGTCGGGGCGCAGGTCATGTCGGAGCGTTCGTGGACGAAGCTGATCTCGTAGCTGCCCGGCGGCAGACCCTTCAGCTCGAAGTTGCCCGCCTCGTCGGTCACGACGAAGTAGGGGTGAGCGAGCAGGTGGGTCGGCGCGACCATCCAGGGGTGGATGTCGCAGCGGAAGACCGCCGAGAGCTCGGCCGAGGTCAGATCGCTGACGAGATCCACCTGTCCCTGCTTGGCCTGGGTCTTGTTGATCTCGTCGTTGGCCCGACCGGTGAAGTGGTAGTTGTGACTGGTGCCGTCGTTGTTGATGATCTTGAGATCCTGACCGGCCATCATGGCGACGACGTGCGGGACGTACCTGCAGCCGTCCTGGTTGAGCTCGGTCGCCGTGCTCGGGGGCGAGAAGTCGAAGCGGTTCAAGCCGCGCGAGACATAGACCAGCACGTTCTTCAGGCCGCCGTCGCTCGAGACGACGAGGTCCTCGGAGAAGACCTCGTGATTGCCGGCGCACCACACATCCTTCGAGAGGTCGAGCTTCTTCTGCTTGGCTTCCTTGCCGGCATAGCTGACCCGACCGCTGACGCTGCCGGCGCCCGCGACCTGACCGGCTCGGATCGCGTCGGCCGAGGTGACCTCGACGGCGCCGCTGGCGGGACCGAATTCGCCGTCGTCGCTGCTCAGCGCAGCCGACGCGTCGTCCCCGATCGCGCCGCGATAGCGGGGATCGTTGGCCGCGCGGTACTCGTGGTAGTTCTGCGGGCCGCGGCGCTTCGGGGCCTTGTCGCAGGCCGTGAGCGGCAACAGCGCGACCAGGACCAAGAGAACCGGGCCGACGGTGCCCGGATGGACTCGACGCATACTTCCTTCTCCTTCGCTCCCGCGGGGTTTGCCACGGTCGGAAGACTCCGGGACTCCGGCGCCGATGGGCGCCGGGCCTGGGCCGCGGGTCGCGGCGGACCGGGATCTTCCCTACCTGTGCAGGCGGTAGATCGCATAGGAATACACCGGGGGGCCCGAATCTGCAAGCGCGGGCCGGGCCTCGAAGACTCCCGGAGATGCGACAAATCGCCTCACCCCTCCTCCTCCCGGGGCCGACGCCCGGATCCTGACCGGAGTCCCGGGCTTTTCCGTCCGGCCCGAGCGGAGCTACCATGCCTCGCTCGACCCCGATGGAGACGGACATGGCCGACAACCGACGCGCGAATCTGATGATCCTCAACCTGGTGGTGGTCTGCGCCCTGGGCCTCGTGGCCCTGGCGGCCTACCTCATCAGCGCCCAGAAGAAGGACGAGCGGGAGCGCGCGCGTGAGGATCGCCTCATGGCGGCACCCGGGGGCGACCACGCCAGCCGCGACCTCGGCCCCGAGCTCGATCTCGGCATCCGGGCACCGGAATTCCGGCTCGAGAAGGCCGGCGGCGGCGAACTCGCCCTCGACGACCTGAA
>JBFIHP010000251.1:0-5442 GCA_041601735.1 Planctomycetota bacterium
CCCGGTCTACTGGGGCGGGGCGAGGACGACCTCGGTCCGGAAGGTCCGGCCCGCCCGCAGGAAGCCGACCTCGACCTGGTCGCCGGGGCTGAACTTCTCGAGCGCGGCCTGGAGGTCGGCCATGGTCTCGATGCGCCGGTCGGCGATGTGCGTGATGATGTCCCCGGAGAGGTCGCCGCCTTCCTCCTGGCGCCCGCGGATCCCCCCCCGGCTCGCCGGTCCGCCGTCGAGGGCCTCCACCACCAGGATGCCGGCCTTCAGGCCGAATCCGCGGATCTGGGCGTGGGTCGTGCTGATCCCGCGGATGCCCAGGGTGGGTCTTGTCACCCGACCCGTCTCGATGAGGCGTGCTACCACCCAGTTGACGGTATCGACGGGAATCGCGAAGCCGATGCCGGCGCTCTGCTGGACCTCGGAGTAGATCGCCGTGTTCACCCCGATGAGCCGGCCGGCACTGTCGAGCAGGGGGCCCCCGGAGTTGCCGGGGTTGATCGCGGCGTCGGTCTGGATGCAGTCCTCGATCAGCCGGCCGCCCCTGGCCCGGAGCACCCGGCCGAGCGCAGAGACGACCCCGCTGGTCAGGGTCTGGTCGAGGCCGAAGGGATTGCCGATGGCATGAACCGTCTGACCGACCCTGAGATCGGCGCTCCGGCCCACCAGCACGGGCCGCAGATCGGCGGCCGGGAGATCGACCTTGAGCACCGCCAGGTCGTACTCGGGCGCCCCGCCGACGAAGTCGGCCGGCACCGCCTGGGCGCGGCCCGCGAATTGCACCATGAAGCTCGAGCCGGCCTCGACCACGTGGAAGTTGGTGACGATGTGGCCTTGATGATCCCAGATGATCCCCGTGCCGGAGCCCTGCGGCACCTCCTGGGCGTAGACACGAAAGAAGTCACGGCGCTCGACCATCCGGTTGCTGGTGATGCCCACGGTGCTGGGCGAAGCCTGCTCGAAGACCGCCATCGTGGCCTTCTCGAACTCGGCAAGTTCGCCCCGCGGCGTGATCGGTCGCAATTCGGCCTTCGGGGACCGGTGCCAGCGGTCGGAGAGAGCCCAGGTCACGGCCGCGAGCGCGATCACGAGCAGGAGGACGTTGACCCCGCTCCCGCGGCGCGCTCGCATCTCCACAGGCCTGGCCTCGTACATGCTCGTCTCCTCGAATCCTCATTCAGGCGGCCCCGGGCCGCACTTTCCGATACGCGGACCCTCGCCGCGAGACCCATTCTTTCCCCCGCGACCCCGGAGGCGCAAGGTTGACCGGGAGCGCTCGTCACCCGAAAGTACCGTGACGTCCGAAACGAAAGGAACCAACCCATGAGCGATCCAGTCGATATGAAAGCGATTGAAGAACACCGCAAGAACCCTTTCAAGATCGCCCAGGCCCAGCTCGAGGAGGCGAACAAGCACCTCAAGATGTCGCCGGGCACGCTTGCGGCCCTCATGGAGCCCATGCGTGAACTTCACGTCAGTCTGCCCGTGAAGATGGACGACGGCACCACCAAGGTCTTCAAGGGCTTCCGCGTCCAGTACAACGACGCCCGCGGTCCCAACAAGGGCGGCATCCGTTTCCACCCCGATGAGACCATCGACACCGTCCGGGCGCTCGCGGCCTGGATGACCTGGAAGACCGCGGTCGTGGACATCCCGCTCGGCGGCGGTAAGGGCGGCATCATCTGCGACCCGAAGTCGCTCTCGGCCGGTGAGCTCGAGCGGCTCTCGCGTCAGTACGTCCGTCAGGTCGGGCGCATCATCGGCCTCGACAAGGACGTCCCCGCCCCGGACGTCTACACGAATCCGCAGATCATGGCCTGGATGATGGACGAGTACTACTGGCAGAAGGGCTTCAACGAGCCCGGCGCCTTCACCGGCAAGCCCATCGAGGTCGGCGGCTCGCTCGGTCGCGGCGACGCCACGGCGCGCGGCGGTATCTTCTGCACCCGCGAGGCCATGAAGGTCCTCGGCATTCCTCCGGGCAAGAACACCTACGCCATCCAGGGCTTCGGCAACGCCGGTCAGCACGCCGCGATCCTCATGAAGGAGATCCTCGGCGAGGACAACAAGCTCGTGGCGGTCTCCGATTCCAAGGGCGGCGTCTACAACGAGGCCGGATTCGATCCGCATCACCTGATCGAGCACAAGCTCGCCACGGGTACCGTCCTCGGTTTCAAGGGCGCCAAGCAGATCACGAACGAGGAGCTGCTCGAGCTGAAGGTCGACGTGATCTTCCCCTCTGCCCTCGAGAACGTCATCACCGGTGACAACGCACCCCGTATCAAGGCCAAGATCAGCTGCGAGCTGGCCAACGGCCCGACCACGCCCGACGGCGACAGCATCCTCTGCGCCCAGAAGACCTTCGTGATCCCGGACTTCCTCGCCAACGCTGGCGGCGTGACGGTCTCGTACTTCGAGCAGGTGCAGAACGGCGCCAACTACTTCTGGTCGATCGAGGAGGTCCACGAGCGCCTCGATCAGAAGATGACCAAGGCCTTCCACGACGTCTATCGCGAGTACAAGGGCTGCGAGGTCAACATGCGCATCGCCGCCTACATCGTCGCGGTCCGCCGCGTCGCCCGTGCCATGGAGATTCGCGGATGGGTCTGAGCGTCGATGCTCGCAAGATCACCGAGGACATGCTCGCCTACATCGAGGCGAGCCCCTCGCCCTTCCATGCCGTCGCCGAGACCAGGCGGCGGCTGGAGGGGGCCGGTTTCACACGGCTGGCCGAGGAGGAGGCCTGGAGTCTCGCTCCCGGCGGCCGCCACTTCGTGACCCGCAACGACTCCTCGATCATCGCCTTCGTCGTCGGTCACGAGCCGCCCGAGAAGGCCGGCTTCCGGATGGTCGGCGCCCACACCGACTCCCCCAACCTGCGCATCAAGCCGGGGGGCGCCTACGAGGCGAAGGGCTACCGTCAGCTCGGCGTCGAGATCTACGGCGGCGTCCTGCTCGCGACCTGGACCGATCGCGATCTCGGCCTCTCGGGTCGCGTCGTCGTCGGCGGCGCGAATCCCTCGACCCGCCTGATCCGGATCGACCGCCCGATGGCCCGGGTTCCGCAGCTCGCGATCCACCTCAATCGCACGGTGAACGACGAGGGCCTGAAGCTCAACGCGCAGCAGCACATGCCCCCGGTCTTCGGACTGGTCGGCGACGAACCCGGGTTCCGGGATTGGCTCGCCGCCGAGGTGGGGGCGAGCTCCGGCGCCGAGATCGACGGCTTCGAGCTGATGTTCCACGCGATCGACCGGCCGACGATCGGCGGGCTGAACGAGGACTTCGTCTTCGCACCGCGGCTCGACAACCTCGCGAGCTGCCACGCGGGGCTCACGGCGCTCGTCACCACGGCCGACCGCGATGTCGGGGCCACGCGGCTCACGGCCTTCTACGACAACGAGGAGATCGGCTCCTCGACCAACCAGGGCGCCGCCGGCTCCTTTCTCGAGGACGTGCTCCTGCGTCTGGTCGAGAAGTCGGGCGGCGGCCACGAGGCCTGGAGCCGGGCGCGGGCCCGCTCGATGATGATCTCGGCCGACATGGCCCACGCCGTGCACCCCAACTACTCCGATCGGCACGACGATCGGCACATGCCGAAGATCAACGCCGGTCCGGTGGTGAAGACCAACGCCAACGCCCGCTACGCGACCCAGGCCGAGAGCACCGCGGCCTTCGTTCGCCTCTGCCGCGAGGTCGAGGTCCCCGTCCAGAACTTCGTCATGCGCTCCGATCTGGGCTGCGGCTCGACCATCGGGCCGCTCATCACCACCCGCCTGGGAGTCTCGGCGGTCGATGTCGGCAATCCGATGCTGTCGATGCATTCGGCCCGCGAGATGGGCGGTTCGATCGACCCCGAGCTGATGACCCGGGTGATGGCGCATTACTATTCATGAGGCCCCTGCGGGCGCCGGCATGATAGATGTCGGCGCCATGCAGTCCTCACTCCGCCTCATCGTCGTCTGTCTCCTGCTCGTCGCCGGCCGGCTCTCCGGCCAGACGACCCTCTACAGCTTCGAGGGCAACCCCTACGACTGGTGCTACGGCGTCTCGAATCCCATGGACCTCGACGGCGACCCGGTCTCGGACTTCGTGCTGACCTGCTTCGGCGCGGCCTTCGCCATCTCCGGACAGACCGGCGAGATCCTCTACAGCTTCCCGACCCAGGAGTTCGCGGCCGAGCCGCGCCGGGTCGGCGACGTCGATGACGACGGCATCGACGACTACATCCTCGGCCAGCCCTATCTCGTGGACGTCTACGGCTACGCCGGCGTCGTGACCCTGCATTCGGGCTTCGACGGTGCGGTGCTCTTCTTCGAGTTCGGTTTCGACGACGACAACGGCGACGGCGCCGGCGACATGCTCGGCTGGGACGTCGACGGCTGCGGCGACGTCGATGGCGACGGCTACGAGGACTTCATGTACAGCGGCGTCGGCGACAACGGCCTCTTCGAACCCTGCGCCCAGACCACCGACGGCGGCTTCGTCATCGTCCGGTCCGGTTACGACGGGGCCGTGCTCAAGTCCTACGTCGGCAACCCCAACTGCAACGGCATCGGCGGCAGCATCATCGGCATGGGCGATCTCGACGCCGACGGCTACGCCGACTACGGCATCCAGGGCATGGGCGACATCGGCGGCGTCGGCAACTTCTTCACCGTCCGCTCGGGCTTCGACCACAGCGAGATCCGCAATCACCTGCCCTTCTTCGGCCAGGAGTTCCTCGGGACCACCGCGGCCAGGCTCGGCGACGTCGACGGCGACGGCACCGACGACTACGCCCTGGGTACGCCGCTCCACGACGGCTCGCCGGCGCTCGGCTGGGACAGTTTCGTGGACATCTACTCCGGCGCCACCGGCAACCTCATCCACGGCCTCGACTTCTTCCTCTACGGCTCGGGCTTCGACGACTACTTCGGCTGGGCCGTCTGCGACATGGGTGACGTCGATGCCGACGGCTACGACGACCTCGCGATCAGCGCGATCCTCGACGACGTCGCCGGAGGCACCGACAACGGCCGGGTCTTCATCATCTCGGGCTTCGACGCCTCGGTGATCCAGAGCCTCCACGGCGCGCAGTCCGGCCAGCTCTTCGGCGCCGGGCTCTGCGGCATCGGCGACGTCAACTTCGACGGCTCGCGCGAGATCGTCGTCAGCTCCTTCAACCTCCCGGGCGCGGCCGACGAGGCCGGGCAGGTCGAGATGATCTCGCTCGACGCGCTTGCCCTGAAGGCGACGCCGCACATCATCTCGGTCAGCGCCGGCGGCACGATCGCCTTCGAACTCGACGCCGGCCCGGCCGAGGCGGGCAACACCTACTTCCTGATCGGGTCTTCGAGCGGCTTCGCCCCCGGCATCACGACCGCGAACGGCCTGCTGATCCCGCTCGTCGATGACAGCTACTTCCAGGGCACGATCAATCCGAACCTGACCCCGATCGCGAACTGGACC
>JBFIHP010000252.1:0-5442 GCA_041601735.1 Planctomycetota bacterium
GAAGAGGGACGTAGGGTGCCTGGACCTTTCTGCCGGGGCGCTCTCCGGGTCGTCCGAGAACCAGAATCGTGATGCGCCCCGGCGGAAAGTGCCTGGCACCGTATGTCCGCGCGACCGCATACCACTTTCCCGACAGCACCTTTAGCCGGCATCCTCCTTCCTCGCGGTCGATTGCCGGCTGAAGCCGGCGCTCCAGCCGGCGCTCCAGCCGGGTCCTGTCAGTCCTCCTCGCGCTCGCCGAGATCGTCTTCCAGGTTGCCGCGCGTGGCGAAGAAGGCGCGCATCGTCGCGACAAGCGCCGGCGTCAGCCCCGGCAGGGCCAGGAGCTCGGCATCGGCGGCCGCGCGCACGCCGGTCACCGAGCCGAAGGTCTTGAGCAGAAGGCGGGCCTTCTGCTTGCCGATGCCCGGCACCAGCTCGAGGATCGACGAGACCTGCGCCTTCGCCCGGAGCCTGCGGTGATAGGTGATGGCGAAGCGGTGGGCCTCGTCGCGCAGCCGCACGAGGAGATTCATCTCCGGGCCGGACTGATCGAGGATGATCGGCACCGCGCCGCCCGGTTTGAAGATGCGCTCCTTGCCCTTCTCGGGCAGGTCCGCGCGCTTCCCCGACCTCGCCTTGGCGAGGCCGACGATATCGACCCGATCGACCCGGAGGTCCTTCATGACCTCGACGGCCGCATCGAGCTGCGCCGGACCGCCGTCGATGACCACGAGATCGGGGAGGTCGTCCTCGCGCAGGCCGCGCTGGAGTCTCCGCCGGATGACCTCGGCCATGCTCTTGAAGTCGTCCTGGCCCTCGACGCTGCGGATCTTGTAGCGCCGATAGCGACTCTTGTCCGGGCGACCGTCGAGGAAGGCGACGCCCGAGCCCACGACGTGCGTGCCCATGAGGTTCGAGATGTCGTAGCACTCCATGCGTCGCGGCAGGTGGACGAGGTCGAGCCGACGGCGCAGCTCCTCGAGGGTCCGCCGGACCTGGTCGGACTTCTCGTTGCGCTGCATCCAGGCCAGCTCGGCGTTGCGCGTGGCGAGCAGCATCTGCCGGCGCTTCTCGCCCCGCTCCGGCACGGTGATCTTCACCGCGGCGCCGCGCATCCCGCTGAGCAGCTCCGCCATGAGGCCGAGCTCGGCGCACTCCTCCGGCAGCACGACCTCGGCCGGCGGCAGCCGCGTCTGCGAGTAGAACTGGCCGAGGAAGGAGCGCAGCAGCTCGTCGGTCTCGTGATGCGCCGGGAAGCGGAAGGAGGCGCTGGAGGTCAGCTGCCCGTCGCGGATGAAGAGGATGCAGAGCTGGATCTCCTCCGGGCCGCGGAAGAGCCCGACGACGTCGAAGGCCTCGTTCAGGTTGCGGGTCACGTGCGGGCGGGCGACGGTCGTCTCGATCGCCTTGATGCGGTCGCGCAGCATCGCCGCCTGCTCGTAGTCCGTTCGAGCCGCGGCCTCGCGCATCCGGTCGGCGAGTTCGACCATGAGCTCGCGGTTCTTGCCCTTCAGGAAGAGCACGGCCTCGTCGACGATCCGCCGGTAGGATTCCTGATCCACCAGATCGACGCAGGGCGCGACGCAGCGCCCGATCTCGTAGGAGATGCAGGGCCGGCTGCGGTTGTAGAGCACCGAATCTCGGCAGGACCGCAGCGGGAAGATGGTGTTCAGGAAGTTGAGGGTGTTGCGGCAGGCCGAGGCCGAGGTGTAGGGCCCGAAGTGCAGGACGCCCTCCTCCTCCTTGCGCTTGCGCACGATCGTGAACCAGGGCCACTCGTGCTTCAGGTCGAGCCGCAGGCTGAAGTAGGTCTTGTCGTCGCGCAGGCGCACGTTGAACTTCGGCGCGTGCTTCTTGATCAGGCTGTTCTCGAGGATCAACGCCTCCTGCTCGCTGCCGGTGACGAGGAAGTCGAGTCCGCGGGCGAAGCGATGCAGGAAGGAGGTCACCAGACGACCGTCGCCCTTCTTCGAGAAGTAGGAGCGCACCCGGCTCTTCAGGTTGACGGCCTTGCCGACGTAGAGGATCTCCTTCTTCTCGCCGATGAAGAGGTAGACCCCGGGCGCCGCGGGGACGTGGGCGAGGCTCTCGGTTTCGAAGGGCAGCGTGGCCATGTCGTCGCGGCGCCTCCGGCGCTCAACCCTCCTCGAGCTGGACCTTCTCGAGGCGCTTGATCTGGTCACGCAGCTCGGCCGCCTCCTCGAACTTGAGCTCCTCGGCGAGGGCGAGCATCTTCTCGCGCATGTCGGAGACGATCTCGGGAATCCGCGCCAGGTCGGCGGGCTTCTCGATCTCCTCGCCGGGCGACTCCAGGTCCACCGTGACGTAGTCCGACTCGAAGATCGAATCGAGCAGCTCGGCGATCTTCTTCTTGATCGTGACCGGCGTGATGCCGTGCTCCTCGTTGTAGGCCTCCTGCACCTCGCGGCGACGCGCGGTCTCGCTCAGGGCCGCGCGCATGGAGTCGGTCTCCTTGTCGGCGTAGAGGATCACGCGGCCGTCGACGTTGCGCGCGGCACGGCCGATGGTCTGGATGAGCGAGCGCCGGGAGCGGAGGAAGCCCTCCTTGTCGGCGTCGAGGATCGCCACGAGCGTCACCTCGGGGATGTCGAGGCCCTCGCGCAGGAGATTGATGCCGACCAGGACGTCGAACTCGTCCAGGCGCAGGCTGCGGATGATCGCGTGACGCTCGAGGGTCTCGACGTCGCTGTGCAGGTAGCGCACCCGGATGCCGAGGTCGCGGTAGTACTCGGTCAGGTTCTCGGCCATCTTCTTGGTGAGCGAAGTGACCAGGACCTTGCCCTTCCGGGCGACCTCCTCGCGGACCTCGCCGAGCAGGTCATCGACCTGCCCGGTCGCGGGCTTCACCAGGACGCGGGGATCGAGCAGGCCCGTGGGCCGGATCAGCTGCTCGGCGGTGATCCCGCCCGACTCCTCGACCTCGAGATCGCCGGGCGTCGCCGAGACGCAGACCATCTGGCCGATGCGCTGCCGGAACTCCTCGATCCGGAGCGGCCGGTTGTCGAGCGCGGAGGGCAGGCGGAAGCCGTGATCGACCAGGCTCGTCTTGCGCGCCCGGTCGCCGCGGAACATCCCCCCCACCTGCGGCAGGCTGACGTGGCTCTCATCGACGAAGAGGATGAAGTCCTCGGGGAAGTAGTCGAGCAGGGTCGCCGGCGGATCGCCCGCCTGGCGGCCGTCGAGGTGGCGGCTGTAGTTCTCGATGCCGGAGCAGGTCCCGAGTTCTTCGAGGAGCTCGAGGTCGAGGTTGGTGCGGTGTTCGATGCGCTGGGCCTCGAGCAGCTTGCCGCGCTGCTTGAACCACTCCACCCGCTCGGTCTTCTCGACGTCGATCGCGTCGATCGCCCGCTTCAGCTGCTCCTTGGGGGTCACGTAGTGACTCGCGGGATGGATCACGACCTTGCGCGGCTCGCCGACGATCTCGCCGGTGAGCGAATCGATCTCGCTCATCCTCTCGACGCTGTCGCCGAAGAGCTCGACCCGCAGCACGCGGTCCTCGGCGTAGGCGGGGAAGACCTCGACCACGTCGCCGCGGGCGCGGAAGGTGCCGCGGCGCGGAGCGAAGTCGTTGCGGACGTACTGCATCATGATCAGGCGGCGCAGGAGTTCGTCGCGATCGAGATCCTCGTCGGCGGCGATGGTGACGCTCATGTCGGCGTAGGAGGCGGGCGAGCCGATGCCGTAGATGCAGCTGACCGAGGCCACGATCACCACGTCGCGCCGGGTCAGGAGATCGTGGGTCGCGGCGTGGCGGAGCCGGTCGATCTGATCGTTGATCGCCGAGTCCTTGGCGATGTAGGTATCCGAGGAGACCACGTAGGCCTCGGGCTGGTAGTAGTCGTAGTAGGAGACGAAGTAGCCGACGGCGTTCTCGGGAAAGAGCTCGCGGAACTCGCTGTAGAGCTGGCCGGCGAGGGTCTTGTTCGGGGCCAGGATCAGGGCCGGACGCTGACTGCGGGCGATGACCTGGGCCATGGTGAAGGTCTTCCCGGAGCCGGTGACGCCGAGGAGCGTCGCCTGCTTCCTGCCCTCGGCCAGGCTCTTGCAGATCGCCTCGATCGCCCGGGGCTGGTCGCCGGTGGGCTCGTAGTCGCAGTGGATCCGGAACTCGCTCATGGCCGCCACTCTAACCCCCCCGGCGCGTCAGGGGCCAGCGAGCCGGCGCTGCCCTCGCCGCCCGTCGCCCGACCGGTGAAGGAGCGCCGCTCCGACGGAGCGGCATCGTCCGGATCGTTCGCAGCCCATCGGGCTTCGATGCCGGCCTGTCGGGCCGGCGCTCCTGCGGCGCGCCGTTTCGGACCGGGAGGACGGTGGATCAGTGGGCGGGAGCGAGCGCCCCGGAACGGCCGAGGACGTCGCCGGCGCGAGCCCAGGACTCCGCCGGCACGGCAACGCGGCGGGCGCCGCCCTGACGGAGTTCGTCGAGCACCTCCTGGTACTCGTCGAAGCCGAGACTCACGAGGGCCGCGGCCGACATCAGGCGCTCATGGCCGCCGGCGGCGAGACCGGCGATGAGCAGCGAACGGTCGCGCGCGTCGCCGTGGCGGGCGACGAAGGCGGGCAGCGAACGCGGCATCGCAAGCCTGAGGCATGGCGCGCAGCGCCGGAGCCAGTCGATGAGCCAGGGCGCCCCGGAGTCCAGCGCGCGGCCGACGCCGTGGGCGGCGGCCTTCATGCCGCCGGGGCGCCGGAGGAGTTCGTCGAAGGCGCAGATCAGCTCGTCGCGCCCGTCGGGATCGAGGGCCATGGCGGCGGGATCGCCGAAGCGCTCCGGATCGCGGCCGAGGGCGCGGAGCCCTTCACGCCAGGCACGCTCCGGCCTCCAGGCCAGCTTGATCGGCGGCGGGACGAGGGGTGCGTACTTGGCGGCCACGCGGCCGGGTCGGTGACGGCGGAGGATGTCGAGTGCGGTCTCGCAGCGACCCTGCGCGCGGTAGATGTGGGCGAGCAGGCGAGGCGCGGCCTCGTCGCCCGGCGCGCGCTCGATGTAGGCGCGGAGCACCTGTTCGGCCCGCTCGAAGTCGCGGGCGTTCATGAGGCTCCAGGCCAGCTCGAGGACCTGCTTCAGTCCGGCGCCGGGGCAGCGCCCGGCCTCCATGAAGCACTGGACGGCGGCGCGCGGGAGACCGGCGGCGGCCAGGAGCCGGCCCTTCAGCCGCCAGGCGCGCACCGAGGGCGCGCCGACCCGGGCCAGGCGCGTCGAGGCGGACAGCAGCCGACCCTCGTCCAGCAGGCGTTCGGCCCGCCAGAGCCGCCATCGATCGAGAATCGCATCAACGAGGGCCGGCATGTGATCGTTCCACGAACCCAACGGGACCATCCCGCCGGAGTTCAACTTCATTCATCGGCACGTTCCTGGGTACGACTGCAATTTCGGCCTGGTTGGCAATTCGAGGAGCGCCGGGGCGCGCGCGCACCGTAGGGTGCCTGGCACTTTCC
>JBFIHP010000253.1:0-5436 GCA_041601735.1 Planctomycetota bacterium
GACGACGAGCAGGCCGAGCACGACGCCGAACTTCACGAAGATCGACTTCTTGCCCTTCTGCTGGCGCTCGAAGGCCTCGAGGCGCGCGCGCGCCGAGCCGGGTCTCACTTCCTTCTTGCCGTCGTCAGTCATCGTCGATTCCTTTCAGTCGCGGCAGGGGTCGGCCGCTCGATCCCCGGGCCGGCCGGGCACCCTCGATGGCGGCCCGGACGTAGCGAAGGGCCGCGCTGATCGCCTCCCTCGCCTCGAGGCCGCGGGTCAGCTGTACCGCCAGGGCCGCCGCGAAGGTGCAGCCGGTGCCGTGCGGAGAGGGCCCCGGCAGCCGCGGCTGCGTCAGCTCGAAGCCGCCCTCCCGACACCAGACGAAATCCCTCACCTCGGGTTCAGAGGCATCGCCGCCGGTCACGATCACGATCTCGGGACCGAGCCTCGCCAGACCCTCCGCGAGGGCAGCGGGCTCGTCGTCGCGACCGAGGAGCAGGGCCGCCTCGGCGCGATTCGGCGTGACGGCGCGGGCCCGCGGCAGGAGACGCCGGACGAGGACCTCCAGCCCGCCCTCGTCGATGAGCGGGGCGCCCGAGCTCGACCTGATGACGGGGTCGATCACCAGCGGAACCGCCGGAAGGAGGGGCTCGACCAGATCCGCGACCGCGGTCGCGATCCCGGCCGTGCCCAGCATGCCGAGCTTCACGACCGCGGGGCGCAGGTCGGAGAGGAGAACCTGGAGTCGCCGCCGGAACAGGTCGCTCTCGATCGGCACGACCTCGTGGACGCGGCTCGTGTCCTGCACCGTGAGCGCGGTCGCGACCGCCGCACCGTGCATCCCGAGGCTCTGGAAGACCCGGAGGTCGGCCTCGAGACCGGCCGCCCCGGTCGGATCGGAGCCGGCGATCGTGAGCGCGACCTTCATGACTCGAAGAGGGAGTCCTCTTCGGCCTTCAACGGCTTGAAGCAGCGTCGGCAGCGCGCCTCGTACTCGGTCTCGGCGCCGAGGATGACCCGGCCGGAGGCCTCGATGAGGCGCTGATTGCGATGCGCCGGCGCCCCGCAGACCAGGCAGATGGCCATGTTCTTGGTGACGTATTCGGCCTCGACCATCATGAGCATCATGGTCTCGAAGGGCTGGCCGCGGTAGTCCTGTTCGAGTCCCGCGACGATGACCCGGCGACCCTCGGCCGCGAGCTCGCGCGCGACCCGAACGACGTCGATGTCGAGGAACTGGGCCTCGTCGATCGCGACGACGCGGGTGTCCTTCTCGAGCAGATCGTAGATCTCGGCGCCCTCGTCGATCGTCGTCGAGACGACCTCGTGGCCGCTGTGCGAGACGACCTTGGTCACGTCGAAGCGGACGTCGATGGCGGGCTTGAAGATCTGCACCGCCTGCCGCGCGTACTGGGCGCGGTGGATGCGCCGGATCAGTTCCTCGGTCTTGCCGCTGAACATCGGACCGCAGATCACCTCGATCCAGCCGGTTCCGGGCGGGTGCTGGTGAATCATGTCTTCCTCAGTCCTCCCCCGCCTCGCGCGGGAAATCCCTCTCCAGACGTCTCCAGGCCTCGGCTGCGGTCCGGAGCAGTCGATCGCCGTCGAGGGTCTGCATCACGAAGTCGCGCTTGAGGAAGCGTCCATCGACCATCACGTCGCGGACCGCTTCGCGGCCGAGAGAGAATACCACGGCCGCCGCCGGCGATCCCGTGAGCGCAGCCTCCGGTGAGGCCGTGTCGATCACGATCAGATCGGCGCGCTTGCCGACCTCGAGGCTGCCGATCTCGTCGGCGAGGTCGAGGGCCCGGGCGCCCCCGATCGTCGCCATCTCCAGCACCCGCCGCGCGGGCATCGCCCGAGGTCCGCGGCGCGGCTTGTGCACGAGCCCGGCGAGGTGCATCTCGCGGAAGGCATCGAGCCGGTTGTTGCAGGGCGATCCGTCGGCGCCGAGCGCCACGTTGACGCCGAGTTCGAGCAGCTCGGGCACGGGGGCGAGGCCCGAGGCGAGCTTCAGGTTGCTGGACGGACAATGCACGACGTGGCTGCCGCGATCGCGCAGGATCTCGGCCTCGCCGGGCGCGAGATGGATGCAATGGGCCAGGGCGCTGTGCGGACCGAGGAGGCCGCAATCGTCGAGGTAGCGGACGTTGTCGCGGCCGGTCCGTCGCTTGACCTCGGCGGTCTCGCCGAGGTTCTCGGATGCGTGGGTGTGGATGCCGACGCCCCGGCGCCGCGCGAGCTTCGCGACCCCGCGGAGGCAGTCGTCGGAGCAGCTCACCGCGAAGCGCGGAGCGAGCGCGTAGCCGATCCTGCCGTCGGCCGCGCCCTTCCAGCGGGAGATCAGGGCCGCGCTCTCCTCGAGCGCCGCCGCCGCGTCCTCGAGCAGAGGCGCCGGGACGAAGCCGTCGTCGTGGTCCATGAGACACTTGCCGCCGACGTAGCGGATGCCGCTCTCCTCGGCGGCGGCGAAGATCTCGCCCGTGTGGCGCACGCTGCCCATGTCGAGAACGGCGGTGGTCCCGCCGGAGATCAGCTCGTGGAGTCCGAGCCGCGCGGAGATCGACATGGAGGCGGCATCGTGCCAGGCCTCGAAGGGCCAGATCCGCCGGTGCAGCCAGTCGAGCAGCTCCATGTCGTCCGCCATGTTGCGGAAGAGCGTCTGGCAGAGATGGACATGGGCCTGCACGAAGCCGGGCAGGAGGAGGCAGCCGCGGGCGTCGACGATCTCCTCGGCCGAGCCCGCGTGAACGATCGCGGGCGCGATCTCGGCGATGCGGCCGTCGATGACCCGGAGATCGCCGAGGAGCGGCGGCTCGCCGGCCGCCATCGTCAGCATCGTCGCGCCCCGGATGATCATGAGCGGTCTCTCCGCCAGCGATCGAGTTCGGCCGCGTCGGCCGCGAACTCGACCAGAAGCTCGTCGTGGTGCTGATCCAGGATCGGCGGCGCCAGGGCCGCCTTGAGCCGACCCTCCCCCTCGAGGATCAACGGGCCCGTCGTCATCTCCGTCGCTCCCAGGGTTGCATGGTCGTAGGTCTCGAGGAAGCTCGAGCCCTGGAGGCGCAGTTCGTCGAGCGCCTCCTTGACGTCGCGCAGCGCCCCGAAGGGGACGTCGGCCCGCCGCAGACGCTCCACCCAGACGACGGTCGATGCGCCGGCGAAGGCCGCGGCGAGGAGCGGCTCGAGTTCCTCGCGCCCCTCGACCCGGCCCGCGTTGCGAACCCAGGCCGCGCGGTCGAGCCCCCTGGGCATGCCCTCGACCGCCGCGAGATTCCGCCACTGCGAATCGGTACCGACCGCCAGGATGATGTGGCCGTCGGCGGTGGCGAAGGCCTGGTAGGGCATCAGGTTCGGGTGCCGGTGACCCATCCGCTCGGGAGCCGAGCCCGCCACCAGGGTACTCTGCGCCTGATAGCCGAAGATCGCGATCAGGGCCTCGAGCAGCGCGATTTCGATGCGCGCGCCCTTCCCCGTCCGCTCGCGGTTGAAGAGCGCCGCGAGCACCGCCTCGACGGCCGAGGCGCTGGCCGCGAGGTCGGCGATGCTGATCGGAACGCGCACGGGCTCGGAGCCCTCTGCGCCGGTCATCGCCATGAGGCCGCTCTCCGCCTGGATCGCGAGATCGAAGGCGGCGTCGTCACGGCGTGGACTCTCGGGACCGTAGCCGGTGATGCTGACGTGGACGAGCCGGGGCGCGAGCTCGCGAAGCCTGGCCGCGCCGAGCCCGAGCCGGTCGAGGACGCCCGGACGGAAGTTCTCGATCAGGACGTCGGCGCGCGCGAGGGCGCGAGCGACGAACTCGCGGCCCTTCGCGCTCTTCAGATCGAGCGCGATCGAGCGCTTGCCGCGATTGAAGGACATGAAGTAGGGCGACTCGTCCGCGACGAAGGGCGGGCCGAAGCGCCGGGTGGGATCGCCCTCCGGTGATTCGACCTTCACGACCTCGGCGCCGAGATCGGCCAGCCGCATCGTGCAGAAGGGACCGGCCAGGACCCTCGAGAGGTCGAGGACGAGGATGCCGTCGAGGGGCTTCACAGGCCGAGGGACCGCACACGCTCCGCCAGCAGCTTCGGCGGGCCGAAGGCGATCAGGACGTCGCCGGCCTCGAACTCCCGACCCGACAGCTCGCTGCATTCGATACCGTTCGCCTCGTCGGGATCACCGCCCCGGCGGACGCCGATGACGCGGGTCCCGGGCCCGAGCAGTTCGGACCATGCGGGGCCGAGGACGAGGTGCTTCTTGATCGCGATCTCCGCCACCCCTTGATTGCGATCGAGGTGGACGAACTGACCGATCGCCTTCTCGCTCAGCACGACCGCGAGGTTCCGGGCCAGGTCGAGTCCGGGTGCGACGACACGTTCGGCTCCGATGGCCCGGAGGATGTCCCGGCGGCCTCGAGTCGTGGCCAGGTTGGTGACTCCCTTCGCACCCATGTCCACCAGCGCGAGGGTGGCCCGTTCCGCGGCCTCGAACAGATGCCCCATGCAGACGACGACGTGGTCGAAGCGGGTGACCTCGAAGGCCTCGAGCGCATCACGATCGGTCGCGTCGAAGCGGACCGCATCAGGGACGTCGTAGCGAATCCGGTTGATCCGGTCCTCGTCCTTGTCGACGACGACGACGTCGTGCCCCCTGACGAGGAGCTCCCGGGCGAGGTTGCGCCCGAACGAGTTCATTCCGATCAGGAGGAAGTGTGCCATCTCAGGAAACGAGCTCGACGCCCTCGCCCTCTTCGAGATCGAGTCGCTCGAGCATCCGGTGCAGGAGCAGGATGCGCTTGC
The DNA here is from genome assembly GCA_041601735.1 of Planctomycetota bacterium. GTDB lineage: Bacteria > Planctomycetota > DRQF01 > JACKGY01. The sequence goes on from JBFIHP010000253.1 coordinate 4,767, forward strand.
TGGTGTACTCGGCCTCGTCGCCCTCGGTGATCGGCAGTCGAGCCGCCGCCATGGTGTTGTGGCCGCCGGCCTGACCGAGATCGCCGACGACCTGGCGGATGAAGACGCCGGCGTCACCCTCCGGGTCCTCCGTGCGCACCGAGACGTAGAGGAGTTCGCCGAAGAGGCCCATGCAGACCGACCAGCTCGCGCCCTCGACCTTGAGCAGGAGATCGGCGATCTCGGCGACCATGTCGGGATAGGGCAGGTGACCGATGTGGGTCACGACGAGCTTGTCGTAGACCCGGGCCGTCTGGAGAGCGTCGCGCAGGTCGCGGAAATACGATCGCGTGAGCGGCGGCGACTCGATCGCCATCAGCTTCTCGTGATCGACGAAAGGCAGCAGGTACTCGTAGGCGGCGCGATCCTGATCGGAGGTGCGCCGGGTGAGTCCGAGGGTATCCGTCTTGATGCCGTAGTAGAGCGCGGTCGCGACCGCGCTGGAAGGCACGACGCTGAAGAGCCTGAGGTACTCGGTCATGATCGTCGAGGTCGCCCCGACGTCCGGCCGGACATCGAAGTAGGGCAGGTCGCGGGTCGAGTCGACGAAGGGATGATGATCCACGCAGGCGACGACCGGGACGTCCTGCTCGGCGAGATCCTCCGGATTGAAGCCGAACTGCGGCTGGGC
>JBFIHP010000254.1:0-5406 GCA_041601735.1 Planctomycetota bacterium
CGCCGCGTCGTCAGCGAGGCGCTGGATGAGCGGCAGCTTGGTGAGGTTGAGGTCGTTGCCGAACTGCCGCAGGACGGCCTCGCGGTCCTTCTGGTCCTCGGCCTCGCGGATCGCGGCCTTCGCCTCGTCGATGCGGCCGACTTCCAGCTCGGCCTTCGCCCGGGCGAGGAGTTTCTGGAAGTCCTCGACCTTCATCTTCTCGGTGAGCTTCGACTTTGCCGTCTCGGTCTCGGTGATGATCCTGCGGGCCTCCGCGGCCTCGGGACTGCCGGCAAGCTTCTCCGCCGCGGACCTCGCCAGGGCGATGCGCTCGTCGAGCGCGGTCACGCTCGGGCTGCCCCTCAGCGCCTTCGCGGCCTCGAGGGCCTGCAGACCCTCCTCGCGGCGCGCGGCGAGTTCGGCGGCGTTGCGATCGACCTCGTCGGGGTCGTTCGTGCCCTGCTCTTCATTGCCGCCTCCGGGGCCGGGCTCGGGTTCCTCGTTCGGTGCCGGCTCCGGCCTCTCGCCGCCCAGGCCGAGACTCGCCTCGATCCGCCCGCGGAGATCCTTGCCCTGGGGAACGAGGAAGAGGAAGGCGGCGAAGCCGGCGACGACGACGAGCGCGGAGATCAAGACGAGCGGCGCGGCCTTCCTCGCGGGACGATCCTCGATCGGGAAGGAGGCCGTGCCCGAACCCTTGCCGCCGGATCTCGCGGCGAGTTCCATGGCGTCGAGGAGTTCCTTGCAGCTCTGGAAGCGGTTCTCGGGTTTCTTCTCGAGGCAGCGCATGAGGATGCGCTCCAGGGCCTCCGGCACGTTCGGCGCCAGCGAGCGCAGCGACTTCGGTTTCGACTCGAGGTGGTGGCGCATGGTGTCTTCGGCGGGGAAGACGCTCTGCCCCGAGAGCAGCTTGTAGGCCATGCAGCCGAAGGCATAGATGTCGGAGCGCGCGTCCGGAGTGAGGCCCGACCACTGCTCCGGGGCCATGTAGGCCGGCGTCCCGGCGATCTTGAATTGTACGGTCTTGTCGGCGCCCATGCCGCTGCCGACGTGGGCGACGCCGAAGTCGGTGAGCTTGAGCGTACCTTCGCCCGAGAGCAGGACGTTGTGGGGCTTGAGATCGCGGTGGATCAGTCCGGAGCGATGCGCGGCGCCGAGCGCGCGCAGGATCTGGCGGGCGTACTTCAGGAAGCGCTCGACCGAGATGCGTCCGCACTCCTTGAGGATGGTCGCGAGGCTGACCCCTTCGATCAGCTCCATGGCGATGAAGGGTCGGCCCTTCCAGAAGCCGACCTCGTAGATCGTCACCACGTTGGGGTGGTTCAGGCGAGCGGCCTTGCGGGCCTCGTCGAGGATGTCCTGCGCGACCCGGTCGTCGCCGACCCGGTGCGGGAACTTGATGGCGACGTGCCGGTGGAGAAGGTTGTCGAAGGCCTTGCAGACCTCGCCCTGGGTGCCCTCGCCGAGGACCTGGGTCAGAGTGAAGCGATCGGCCGGCTGGTTGACGTCGGTGCTGGAGCTGCCGCCCGTTCCCTCGGCCCGTGTGCTCGCGATGGTCGGGTCGTCTTCGCCGGACTTGGTCTGGTCGATGCGGCGGGTCTTCTTGTCGTCGCCCTGGCTCATGGCGCCACTCTACGGCATTTCACGGGTCGGTCGAGAGAGACCGGGAATGAGAAAGGGCGGGAGCCGCGCGCGGCTCCCGCCCATCGTTACGGGATATCGACCTCGTCGATCAATTCGTTTCGAGGAGCTCCGCGAGCCGGAAGGCGTCGGGCCCCTGGCGCAGCCGCTCGAAGGCCGCGGCCTCGAGCTGCCTCACGCGTTCTGCGGACACGCCGATCTCCTTGCCGATCTCGCCCAGGGTGCAGGGCCGATCGGCGCCGATGCCGAAGCGCATCCGGAGGATCTTCTGGTGACGTTCCGGCAGCGTGCACAGCGACTCGCGGATCAGCTGGCGGATGTCGTCCTGGATGACCTCCTGATCCGGCGAGACCGCGTTCGAGTCGCCGACGAGATCGCCGAGGCGGGTCTCGTCGTCCGGACCGGATTCGAGCGAGAGAACCGGACGGTTCACCGTCGGGTTCGCCAGCATCTCGTTGAGCTTGGCGCGCGCCTCGCCCGGGCCGTTCTCGAAGTCCTCCATCATGGCCTCTTTCTGGGCCTTGCGGAGGTTCTGCGTGACGTTCACGGGCAGACGGATCGTGCGGCTCTTCTCCTCCAGGGCGCGCAGGATGGCCTGGCGAATCCAGAGGTAGGCGTAGGTCGAAAACCGGACCGAGAAGCGCGCCGAGAAGGACTCGGTAGACCGGATGAGGCCGAGGTTGCCCTCCTGGATCAGCTCGACGTAGGCCATCGGGCCGCCCTCGAACTTGCGAGCGACGCTCAGCACCAGGCGCAGGTTGCGCTCGATCAGCGGCCGCCGCTCGGCGATGAAGTTGGCGCGGAGGTGCTCGATCTTCTCCTCGAGCCGCGCGCCGCCCTTCTTGATGGCGGCGTCCTTGTAGCGGTCGAGCGGGGCCGGCCGGAGACCGACCCAGAGGAGGGCCTTCACCAGGGGGCAGACGCCGCCCTTGCGGCCGCCGGCGAAGGGCCGCTTCTTGCGGGCCGCGCGCCGGGCGAAGAGGGCGTGCAGACGCTCGGCCAGGGCCTCGACGTCCTTGCCGCCGGGCTTGGCCTTGGGTGGACCGGGGATGATCGAACGGGCGCTGATCTCATTCGCCTTCCACTTCTCCAGGTCGTCCCAGACGGCCTGGAGGCCGGCCTCGGTCCCGAGGAAGCTCTCGGTCCATTTGTGTCGCGCCATGATGAGGTTGCCCAGCAGGAGATGCTCCTCCGGCGGGCTCAACAGCTCATGGCTGCCGACTTCCTGGAGATAGGCACCCAGGCCGTCGCCCGGCTGGATACCGCTCCCCTTGTCTTCGTAGGTACTGAGTCTGACCATGTCTTCTTGTCCGGGCCTGCGGGCCGAGACGCTTGCTTTCGTGCCATGCCCGAGCGGCTTCGTGCCGTCTGCGAGCGAGACGTCGTCCCGAGAGGCCCGTTCCGGCCCCTCATCAACGCCGCCGTTCTGATTTCTGTTTCGGTGCGAGGCCTGCTCTCGGGCGCCGCTGGGATTCGCTCCGCGCTCGGGTCATTCCCGGCGAAGATCCGCTCCCTCGTGCCGCCCCGCAGGCTCCTGGGTCCTGTCGGCGCCGTGAACATCGGTTGGACCGAATCCGACACCCCGTCAGGAAACCCCCTAATTACGGACTTACCGGAGCTTTTACCAGCAGAAAGCCCTTCCGTGCCGAGATTGTCCCCCTCTTTTTGGATCCTGCAAGGTCACGCTCCGAAGTCCCGTCACCGGCCGTATTTGCGGGCGCGGATTTCATGTCATTCGAAGCCGTTTTCTGCGGCCCGGGCCGGAGCCATCCGGCGACTCGCCCGCCGGCGCGGCGTTTCCCGCCGAGGACCTCGTGGTTAACGTCCCCCTTGGTCGGGTTCCCGGCCCCAAATCGCCCTTTTTCGAGGCCGCCTGCCCGCGATGAAGTCCATCTACCTCGTCCACTACGGCGAACTCGCCCTCAAACAGGGCAACCGCAGGCTCTTCGAGGATCGGCTCGTCCGCAATCTCGAGGCGGCCTGCCGCCCGGTGGCCCCGGTCGAGGTGACCCGCCACTACGGTCGGCTCGGCCTCGAAGTCCTGTCGGAGGACGTCGATCACGAGGCCCTGGCCGCCCGGATCGGCGACGTTTTCGGGGTGACCTCCTACGCTCGGGCGATCGTGGCCGAGGCCAGCTTCGACAACCTCCGTGCGGCGACCGACGCGCTCCTGCCCGCGGGTGACTTCAGCTTCGGCGTCCGCGCCAAGAAGGCCGAGCAGACCTGGACGCGGGGCGCGACCGAGACCGCCCGCGACCTCGGCGCCCACATCGTCGAGAGCCGAGGCTGGAAGGTCGATCTCCGGCAGCCCGACATCTGGGTCTCGGTCGAGATCGCCAGCGGGCGGATCTTCGTCTCGATCGAGAAGATCCGCGGCCTGCGCGGCCTACCGGTGGGCAGCGCCGGGAAGGTCCTATGCCTGCTCTCCGGCGGCATCGATTCGCCGGTGGCCGCCTTCAAGATGATGTCGCGGGGCTGCGAGATGGCCGCGATCCACTTCCACTCGGCGCCCTACACCAACCGCGCGAGTCAGGACAAGGTGATCGAGCTGGCGCGGCAGCTGACCCGCTTCCAGCCGAAGATCTACCTGACGATGGTGCCTTTCGCCGCCCTCCAGCAGGAGATCGTCCAGAGGGCGCCCCAGCAGTTTCGGGTGCTGCTCTACCGCCGCTTCATGCTGCGCATTGCCGAACGTCTGGCGAATCGCCACAAGATCGTCGCTCTCGCGACCGGCGAGAGCGTCGGCCAGGTCGCCTCGCAGACCCTCACCAACATGCACACGGTGGCCAGGGCGACCTCGCTGGTCGTCCTGCGGCCGCTCGTCGGCAGCGACAAGGAGGAGATCACCGAGGTCGCGAAGCGGGCCGGGACCTTCGAGATCAGCATCCAGCCGCACGAGGACTGCTGCAGCTTCCTGATGCCCAAGCGTCCGGCGACCTACAGCCGACCCGAGGAACTCGAGGAGATCGAGCAGGCCCTCGACGTCGAGGCCCTCGTGCGCGCGGCGCTGGCGGAGTCGGAGCTGCTCGAGATCGAGGCGGGTTGAGGCCGCTCGCTTCGTCCGAGCGGCGCTCCCGAGTCCGAGGAAGCTCGAGGGCAGAGGAGCGCTGGCCCGACAGGCCGGCATCGACGCTCGTGAAGCTCGGAATGCCGCTCTCTCCGAGCGGCGCTCCTGGGTCCGAGGAAGCTCGAGGGAAGAGGAGCGCCGGCCCGACAGGCCGGCATCGGTGGTCGTGGAGTCCGGAATGCCGCTCTGTCCGAGCGGCGCTCCTGAGGCGGTCCCTACCGGCGATCAGCCCTCGAGGAAGGCCCGGAGCATCCAGATGGTCTTCTCCTGACCCTCGCGGATACCGTCCAGGATCGCGACGCTGCCGCGGTCGTTCAGCTTCTCGGCGTGATCGATCGCCTGACCGAGGTGCGTGACCATCATGTTCAGATCACCGACGATCTCGGCCACCATGCCCTGGTCGTTCAGGGTCTCGGGCTGCTCCTTCAGCCGTGAGAGCTCGAGGTTCTCCTTCAGGGTCACCGGCGGGCGACCGCCGATGGTGAGGGTGCGCTCGGCGAAGGCGTCGATGTGCAGCGCCCACTCGGTGTAGAGCTCCTCGAACTTCACATGCAGGCCGAAGAAGTTCTTGCCGCGCACGTTCCAGTGGAAGTGGCGGAGCTTCTGGTAGAAGACGGTGGCATCGGCGGTGAGGACCCGCAGGTCCTTGGTGAGATCGGTCGTGGGCATCTGAGTGGTCTCCTTTTCGGTCCCGATCTTATCGAGACCGACGGGGCCGA
>JBFIHP010000255.1:0-5395 GCA_041601735.1 Planctomycetota bacterium
CATGCTCGGCCTCGTGCTGCGCGAACAGGGCGGCGCGGCGCTCTTCGATCAGGTCGAGGGCGCGCGGCGCGCGGCCCGGCGGCGGCGCAGGAATCGCTCCGGCTCCGGCGAGGCCGAGCTCGATCGCCTGCTCGCCGGTCTCGGCCCCGACGACGCCCTGGCCACCTCGCGCGCCTTCTCGTCCTGGTTCGAACTGGTGAACACCGCCGAGCACGTGCACCGGGTCCGGCGCGGGCTCGATTATCGCCGCAGCGGACTGGCGCAGCCCGCGAGCCCGGCCGCCGTGATCGCCGATCTCCAGGCGCGCGGCGTCGATCTCGAGGAGATCGCCGAGGCCGCGCGCGCGATTCGAATCGAGCCGGTCTTCACCGCGCATCCGACCGAGGCCACCCGCACCGCGATCCTCGCCCACGAACAGCGCATCGCTCGCCTGCTCCTCGATCGGCTCGAGAAGAACGCCCGGGGCGAGGAGGCGGAGGCGGCGACGCTCGCCGAGATCCGCGAGGCGATCACCATCGCCTGGCAGACCGACGAGAACCGGGCGCTGCGGCCGACCATCGCCGACGAGGTCGAGCAGGTGCTCTTCCATCTCCAGGGCACGCTCTACGAGATCGCGCCCGAGCTCGAGGCGACCCTCCGTCGCGCCTTCGAGAAGGCCGGCCTCCAGGGCTGGTCGCGCCGGACGCCCTTGCTCAGCTGCGCGTCCTGGGTCGGCGGCGACATGGACGGCAATCCGGCGGTCGGCGCCGAGACGATCCGGGCGACGCTGGCGCGCCATCGCGAGCTCGTGCTCCGTCGCTATCGCGCCGAGCTGCTGGAGCTGGCCGAACGCTTCACGCAGTCGCGCACCCGCGTGCCCGTCCTGCCGGCCCTCGAGGAGCGACTCGAGCGCTACCGGGCCGAGCACCAGGAGGCTGCGCGCGGCCTGCCGGAGAGCCGGCGGAGCATGGTCTATCACAACTACCTGCTCCTGATGGCGGCGCGCATCGAGGAGATCCTGAAGGGGAACGCCGCGCGCGCCGACTTCGGCCCGGCGCAACTCGAAGCCGACCTCGAACTCCTGCGGCGGAGCCTCGCCGAGAACCGCGGCGAGAATGCCGGCCTCCGGCGAATCGAGAAGCTCCTCGGTCGACTTCGCTCCTTCGGCTTCCGGCTCGCCGCGCTCGACGTCCGCCAGGATGCCCTCGTGCATCGACGCGTCGCCGGTGAACTCCTCGGGCTCGACGGCTTCGCGAAACGCCCCGAAACCGAACGGACCGAACTGATCGCCGCGGCGCTCGGCCGTCTGCCGAAGCCGCCCGAACCGGCCTCCGAGGAGGTCTACGAGACCCTGGAGGTGATGCGCGCGATCAGGGACGTCCGCGCGGCGCAGGGCCCGGAGGCCGTCGGCGCCTACGTCATCAGCATGGCGCGCGGCCCGGACGACGCGCTCGCTCTCCTCCTGATCGCGGCCGTCGCCGGATTGACCGAAGAGGGTGGCGGGTCGCCGCTCGACATCGCGCCGCTCTTCGAGACGGTCGAGGATCTCGCGGTGGCGGCCGAGACACTCGAGCAGCTTCTCGCCCATCCGCTCTACCGCGCGCACCTGAAGCGCCGCGGCGACCGGCAGGTCGTCATGCTCGGCTACTCCGACAGCAACAAGGGCGCCGGCATCGTCGCCTCGCGCTGGGGGCTGCAGAGGGCGCAGGAAGAGCTGGCCGGCGTCGCCGACCGCCACGAGATCGAGCTCGTTCTCTTCCACGGTCGGGGCGGCACGGTCAGTCGCGGCGGCGGCAAGCCGCGCGACGCGATCCTGGCTCAGCCCCGGCAGGCCCTGGGAGACCGGCTGCGCTTCACCGAGCAGGGCGAGATCATCCGGGCCAAGTACGGCCTCGAGCCGATCGCGCACCGGACCCTGGAGGTCGTGGCGGGAGCGCTGATCGAGTCGCGTTGCCGACCGCCGGCGCCGGCGATGGACGAGGAAGCCGCGGCCGTCATGACGACGATCGCCGAGGCCGCGCGCGGGGCCTATCGCGCGCTCGTCGAAGACCCCGCCTTCTTCCGTTTCTTCCGCGCGGCGACGCCGATCGACGTGATCGAGCGGTTGCGCATCGGTTCGCGGCCGGCCTCGCGCCGCAAGCAGGAGGGCATCGGCGACCTGCGCGCGATCCCCTGGGTCTTCGCCTGGACCCAGAGCCGACACGTGCTGCCCGGCTGGTTCGGACTCGGCTCGGGTCTCGCCGCGGGCGCGGCGCGCTTCGGGCTCGATCGGCTCCGGGCGCTCGCCCGCGACTGGCGCTTCCTCGGCAACCTCCTCGCCGACGTCGAGATGGTCCTGGCCAAGGGCGACCTCGACATCGCCGAACGTTACGCCGCACTGGCCGGAGAGGACGGGGTGCCGATTCAGGCGCTGATCCGCGTCGAACACGAGGCCACGATGCGGGCGATCCTGGAGCTCCGCGAGCAGGACGAGTTGCTCGAGGGCGACCGAGGTCTCCAGCGCGCGATCCGGTTGCGCAACCCCTACATCGATCCGATGAGCTTCATCCAGGTCGATCTCCTCCGGCGCTGGCGCGAGGGCGGGCGCGCCGACCCCGAGATCGAGCGGGCGCTGGTCACGACCGTGAAGGGCATCGCGCGCGGCCTGCTCAACACCGGCTGATCGCCGCCCATACGGTGCCAGGCACCTTCTACCAGGATCTTCGACACTCCGGTGCCACCCTCGGCGCGCGCGACTTCGGATGAGGGTGGCACCGTTTGTCCAGAATCGCCGTCATCGGGTGCCAGGCACCGTATGACGGGGAATTGCGGCGGAATGTGCCAGGCACCGTACGGGGACGAGGGGCCCGAAACGGAGCGAAGGCCGGGAGCATAGCTCCCGGCCTTCTGGAATATCACCCAACACTTGCTCCGGCTTTTTCAAGCCATGTGCTGCCACCCTGACGGGTCGCCTCACGACCTCTCCTTGGCAAGCTGCGTACCATCGCGACGGAAAATGAACAAATCTCTCAAGTGGCTGCCGTGAATGGATTTGGGTCCGTTCCTGCGAGGTCGCGAGGGGCGCTCGCCGAGGCCCCCAGGTAAAGCCCTTCTTACAGCCGGCCGCAGCGGCTTGACGCCGCGACCGGGGGGGCTGCGCGGCGCCGGGCCTCGCTTGAGGGGGCCGGGGGCGCCGTTAGAATCGCGTTTCAGCCCGTCGGAAGCCCCGCATGACCGAATCGACTCCGAGCAGCCCGGTCGCCTCGACCCCCAGGCGGGTCTACATGGAAGACTTCGGCTGCCAGATGAACAAGAACGACGCCGAACTCGTCGTCGGACGCCTGCGCATGGACGGCTTCGTGCGCACCCCGACGGTCGAGGACGCCGACGTCGTGCTCTACTACGCCTGCTCGGTGCGCGAGCACGCGGAGGAGCGGGTCTTCGGCCGCCTCGGCGCCCTGAAGCGCCTGAAGAAGGAGCGTCCGGAGACCATCATCGGAGTGATGGGCTGCATGGCCCAGAACCAGAAGGAGCGGATCTTCGAGCGCGCCCCCCACGTCGATCTCGTGGTCGGAACCCAGCGCTTCGAGGACATCGCGGCCTTCGTGCACGATCTCGATCATCACGCGCGCGTCATCGCCGTCGACGAGGGCGAGGTGAGCTACGAGCGCGACATCAGCGAGCGGCCGAACCCACATCAGGCCTTCGTCACGATCATGCGGGGCTGCGACAAGTTCTGCACCTTCTGCATCGTGCCCTTCACCCAGGGCCGCGAGCGCAGCCGCGACCCCGAGGACATCGAGCGCGAGGTCCGGGCCCTCGTGGACGACGGCGTGCAGCAGGTGACCCTGCTCGGTCAGCGCGTCAATACCTACGGGCTGGACCTCAACCGCGGCGAGACCCTCGCCAGTCTCCTCCTGCGGCTGGAGAAGATCCCGGGCCTCCGCCGCCTGCAGTTCATCACCTCGCATCCGACGCACATCGACGAGACCCTGATGCGGGTCATCCGCGACCATCCCGTGCATGCCCGCTACCTGCATCTCCCGGTGCAGAGCGGCTCCGATCGCCTGCTGAAGCAGATGAATCGCGGACACGACGTAGACAGCTATCGCCGGACCCTGGACATGGTGCGCCGCGTCGTGCCGGAGATGTCGCTGGCGACCGACTGGATCGTGGGCTTCCCCGGCGAGACCGAGGAGGACTTCGAGCAGACCGTGAAGCTCCTCCGCGACGTCGCGTTCCAGACCTCCTTCGTCTTCAAGTACTCCACCCGGAGCGGCACCAAGGCCGCTCGCGCCATGCCCGACGACGTGCCCGCGGCCGAGAAGGCCCGGCGCAATCAGGTCCTGCTCGCCGAGCAGGAGGCGATCTCGACGCGCCTGCATCGCGCCCGCATGGGCGAGGTCCACGAGATCCTGGTCGAGGGCATCTCGAAGCGCGACGACAGCCGTTGGTTCGGCCGGACCGCGCAGAACTGGATCGTCGTCTTCAGGGCCGGCCGCGACCTCAGCGGTCAGTTCGTGAAGGTTCGCCTAGTGGACAGCACGGCGCTCACGCTCTTCGGCGAGCTGATCTGATCATGGCCGGCGCCGCCCCGGAAGACTTCATGCGCCGCGCCTTCGAACTGGCGCGCGGAGCGCGCGGCCGCGTCGAACCGAATCCGATCGTCGGCGCCGTCGTGGTCCGCGACGGTCGCATCGTGGGGGAGGGGCGGCACGAGTCCTACGGCGGACCGCACGCCGAGCGGAACGCGCTGCGCGCCGCCGGCGAGTTCGCCCGCGGCGCCGACGTCTACGTCAGCCTCGAACCCTGTTCGACCACGGGCAAGACGCCGCCCTGCACCGAGGCCCTGATCGCGGCGCGACCGCGGCGGCTGATCTACTCCGCCGCCGATCCGAATCCGAAGCACGCCCATCGCGCCCGACCGCTGCTCGAGGCCGCCGGCATCGAGGTCGCGGCGGGTCTCCTGGCCGAAGATGGAGAGGCCCTGATCGCCGACTTCCGCCGCCACCTGGCCCTCGATCGTCCCGTGGTCGTGGCCAAGTGGGCCCAGAGCCTCGACGGGCGGATCGCGACGAGCAGCGGTGAATCGAAGTGGATCACCGGCGAGGAGGCTCGCCGCTTCGCGCACGAGGAGCGGGCGCGCTCGGAGGGCATCCTCGTGGGCGTCGGCACCCTGCTCGCCGACGACCCCCTGCTCGACGCCCGTCACGTCGGCGGACGGGCACCCAGGCCCTTCGTCCTCGATTCGCGCCTGCGCACGCCGCCGAACTCACGGCTCGTTCGCGACCGCCGTCCCGTCCTCTGCGCCGCCGAGGGGCGCTTCCAGGCGTCGGCCCGCGAGGCCCTCGAAGCCGCCGGGGCCGAGGTCCTGGTCTTCTCGGCCGACGCCGAGGGTCGGCCCCTGCTGGGCGAGGTCCTGCGCGGCCTGAAGGAG
>JBFIHP010000256.1:0-5386 GCA_041601735.1 Planctomycetota bacterium
GGCGATCGAGCTCGGCGCGGAGCGCCGGGATCAGCGTCAGGTGTCCGGCCGCGAGCGAGCTCGCGCCGACCACGTGGACGTCGTTCTCGATGGCCTGGCGCGCCGTCTCCTCCGGGGTCTGGAAGAGGCTGCCGATGTCGACGTCGAAGCCGAGATCGGAGAAGGCGGTGGCGATGACTTTCTGGCCGCGGTCGTGGCCGTCCTGGCCCATCTTGGCCACCAGGATGCGCGGCCTCCGCCCGTCGAGCTCGACGAAGCGTTCGACCCGCTGTCTCACCTTCTTCACGCTCGCGTCGTCCTCGCCCATCTCGCCTCCGTAGACGCCGCTGATCGACCGCGTCGTCGCCTCGTGCCGGCCCCAGACCTTCTCGAGGGCCAGCGAGATCTCGCCCACCGTGGCCCGGGCGCGCGCGGCGCGCACCGCAAGGTCGAGCAGATTGCCCTCGCCAGTCTCGGCGCTTCGCGTCAGGGCGTCCAGGGTCCCTTCCACGGCCTTTGGATCGCGCGCGGCGCGGAGCTTCTCGAGCCTCGCGATCTGAGCCTCGCGCACCCGTCGGTTATCGACGGTGAGGACCTCGACCTCGTCCTCCTGGCTCGGCCTGTACCTGTTGACGCCGACGATGGTCTGCCGGCCGGAATCGATGCGGGCCTGGGTGCGGGCCGAGGCCTCCTCGATCCGCATCTTGGGGATGCCGGCCTCGATCGCCTTCACCATGCCGCCGAGGCCCTCGATCTCGTCGATGTGGGCCCGGGCGCGCGCGGCCAGGTCGTGGGTCAGGCGCTCGACGTAGTAGCTGCCGCCCCAGGGGTCGGCGACCCGGCAGGAGCCGGACTCCTGTTGCAGCTGGATCTGGGTGTTGCGGGCGATGCGGGCCGAGAAGTCGGTCGGCAGGGCCAGGGCCTCGTCGAAGGAGTTGGTGTGCAGGCTCTGGGTGTGGCCGTGCACGGCCGCCATGGCCTCGACGCAGGTGCGGGTGACGTTGTTCATGACGTCCTGCGCGGTGAGCGACCAGCCCGAGGTCTGGCAGTGCGTGCGCAGCATGAGCGACTTGTCGTTCTTGGGCGCGAACTGCTTCATGAGCTTCGCCCAGATCAGCCGCGCGGCGCGGAGCTTCGCGACCTCCATGAAGTAGTTCATGCCGATGGCGAAGAAGAAGCTGAGCCGTGGGGCGAAGTCGTCGACGTCGAGGCCCGCGGCGATGCCCGCCCGGACGTACTCGAGACCGTCGGCCAGGGTGTAGCCCAGCTCGATGTCGGCCGTCGCCCCGGCCTCCTGCATGTGATAGCCGGAGATCGAGATGCTGTTGAACTTCGGCATCTCGCGCGATGTGAAGCGGAAGATGTCGGCGATGATCCGCATCGAGGGCGCCGGCGGGTAGATGTAGGTGTTGCGGACCATGAACTCCTTCAGGATGTCGTTCTGGATGGTCCCGGTGAGCTGCTCCAGGCTCACGCCCTGCTCCTCGGCGGCGACGATGTAGAGGGCGAGGATCGGCAGCACCGCGCCGTTCATCGTCATCGAGACGCTCATCCGATCGAGCGGGATCCCGTCGAAGAGGATCTTCATGTCCTCGATCGAGTCGATCGCCACGCCGGCCATGCCGACGTCGCCGGTGACGCGGGGGTGATCGGAGTCGTAGCCGCGGTGGGTCGCGAGATCGAAGGCGATGGAGAGCCCCTTCTGACCGGCCGCGAGGTTCCTGCGGTAGAAGGCGTTCGAGTCCTCGGCGGTCGAGAAGCCCGCGTACTGGCGTATCGTCCAGGGCCGGCGCAGGTACATCGTCGTGTAGGGTCCGCGGACGAAGGGGGCGAAGCCCGGCAGGGAGCCGAGGTGATCGACGCCCTCGAGATCATCCTCGAGGTAGAGGGTCTTCAGCGGGATGCCCTCGGGCGTCCCGATGGCGGGCCTGGCATCGCGATCGCCGGGGCTCGTCTTGTCGCCCTCCGGAGCCGCGAAGGTGGCCCAGTCCATCGCGCCGAAGTCGGGTAGCCCGGTCATGCCTCGCCTCCCTCGTCGATCTCGAAGTCGAGGTCGTCGTCGAACTGGACCAGCGGCGTCAGGAGCTTGCTGAGCGTCACCCAGACGTTGCTGCCGACGTGGATGAAGTCATGGATGCCGGCGGCCTCGAGCTCCGCCCGACGTTCGGGGCCGGGGTTGCCCGCCAGCACGATCCGCGAGTCTTCGGGCAGCTCGCTCCGGAGCCGCGCGAGGACCGCTCCGGCCTGCTCGTCATAGCGGGCATCGCTACCGCAGAGACAGACGGCGACCACCGAGTCGAGCACGGCCATCTGTCTCGCGATCTCCTCGGCCGCCGCCTCGGCGTCGCCGGTCGCGGTGCCTCCGCCGTCGATGATCTCGAGGCCGGGTATCGCGAACACGTTGCGGGCGAAACCGGCGCGGGGCAGGTGCTCGGCCAGCTCGCCGAGGTTGGCGAGGAAGACCCGTAGCGGTCCGTGGACGCCCGCTGCGGCCCGGGCCATGTCGCGCAGGCTCTCGAAGTCGTGGCTGTCGCGCATCGCGAGGGGCGGCTCGATGCCCGGCCCGGTCGTCGTGCCGCCGAGGGCCTCGCCGAGCTCGAAGCTCATCGCACCCGCTGCGGCCGCGGCGACGAGGCCCTGGACGAGGCCCTCGCGGAGCTCGACGGGCTCGAGCCCGCCCCGGCTCCTCGCGTGCTGCTTCAAGCGCTCGCGGGCGATCTTCAGATCGCGTCCGTCCTGCCGCTCGATCTCCGGCCGGAAGCGATCGTCCGCGACCGGGTACTCGTTGGTCCCGGTCATCGCCAGCTTGCGATGCATGGCGTACCACTTGCGGTCGCCGAGCCGGGCCATCAGGTCCTCCGAGAGCTGACCCTTGACCAGGATCGAGCCGAGTCCGCCCGACTGCTCGATGCTCTTGAACTCGTCGAAGGCGGCGGCAGCGAGGGAGTCGGTAAGGGTCTCGACGTAGTGCGAGCCTCCCGCCGGATCCTGCACGCGGAAGAGACCGGACTCCTCGTCGAGCATCAGCATCTCGTTGCGCGCGAGCCGTCGGCCCTGCCTGGTCGTGCTGTCCTGGGCGTACTCCTGGGACTCGGCGAAGCCCGTGGCCTCCGGCGCGAGGTCGTCGCCCCATTCGTCCTCGCTCATCGCCCGCGGCGAGGCGTCGAGGTCGAAGGGCAGGACGGTCACGAGGTCGGCGCCGCCGCAGGCCGCCGAGAATCCCTGCGTCGTCGTGCGCAGGATGTTGACGAAGGGATCGAGCCGCGAGAGCGAACGCCGCGAGCTGACCGCCCAGATCAGCGGCGGGACGTCGCGGATCTCGTGGTGGGCGAGCACGAGCGCCCAGAGCCGGCGCAGTGCGCGCAGCTTGGCGATGCCGACGAAGACGTCGCGCTCCATCGGAACGCGCAGCACGATGCGGCGCGCCACGAGGGCGGGATCGACCTTCGCCGCGACGGCGGCGCGCAGCCAGGCCGCGAGCGCCGAGGTCATGAGCCCCATCTCGAAGGGGCAGTCCGCGCCGCATTCCTGCCACACCGTGCCGTCGATCTCGATGGCCCGGTCGTCGCCCATCGGGTCGAGGGCCTGCGCCAGCTCGATGCCCTCGGCGAGGTGCCGTTCGAGGGGCCGAGGCAGGCGGCCGTCGCGGGTCAGCGCGGCGAAGGGGTCGAGGCCGAAGTGGCAGGGGAGCTCTGTTGCATCGATGTTCTCGAGCTTGCGGAGTGCGAGCGCGATGGCGGCTGCCGGCAGGGCCTCGGCGCCCGCCTGGAGCGAGAGCAGACGTCCTCGGGTCAGGCCCTCGGCATCACGCTCGAAGAGCGGCGCCAGGAGTGCGCCGAGGCTCCCGAGATCGAAGGCGAGGGCGCCGTCGGTGCTGATGCCCTTCTCCTGAAGGGGATCGACGCCGAGGCGGAAACGCCGATCCAGCCGCAGCCGGATGCCGTCCACGCCGCCCGCGAGATCCCCTTCGATGCCGCGGCGCAGCAGCTCGGTGTCGCTGTCGCCGTATTCCTGCACGAGCAGATGACGGGGCGAGGCGCTCGAGCCGCGGGTGAAGGGGAAGCTCCCGGGCGCGCCCTTCGCCGCAGAGGCGGAGTTGGAGGCGTCGTAGACCGGTTGCAGGACGAAGCCGTCCTCGTTGGGCAGGAGCAGGCTCTCTTCGAAGTCCTTGCCCCGGAGCTCGGTCTCGACTTGCTTCCTCCAGGCGGTCAGATCGACCGCGGGGAATTCGGAACTCATCGCGTCCTCGTTCGTGGTCGTCCGGATCGATCGGTCCGGATGTCGATCGTCGTCACATGTTGCGGCGGTACTGGCCACCGACCTCGTAGAGCGCGTTCGAGATCTGACCGAGGGTCGCGATCTTGCAGACCTTCATCAGGCTCTCGAAGATGTTGCCGCCGTCCACCGCGGTGCGGCGCAGCGCCATCAGGGCCTCCGGTGCGCGATCCTCGTTGCGCTTCTGGAAGGCCAGGCGCGAGTCGATGGCGTAGCGCTTCTCCTCCTCGGTGGCGCGGATCACCTCGCCGGGCACGATCGTGGGCGAACCCTCGTCGTCGAGGAAGGTGTTCACGCCGACGATCGGCAGCTCGCCCGTGTGCTTCTGCGTCTCGTAGAAGAGCGACTCCTCCTGGATCTTGGAGCGCTGGTACATGCGCTCCATCGCGCCCAGCACGCCGCCGCGCTCCGAGAGGCTTCTGAACTCCTTCAGGACCGCGTCCTCGACCATGTCGGTGAGCTGCTCGATGGCGAACGAACCCTGGACCGGGTTCTCGTTCTTCGAGAGTCCGAGCTCCTTGTTGATGATCAGCTGGATCGCCATCGCGCGGCGCACGCTCTCCTCGGTGGGCGTGGTGATCGCCTCGTCGTAGGCGTTGGTGTGCAGCGAGTTGCAGTTGTCGTTCAGAGCGTAGAGGGCCTGCAGAGTGGTGCGGATGTCGTTGAAGGCGATCTCCTGCGCGTACAGCGAGCGGCCGGATGTCTGGATGTGGTACTTCAGCTTCTGGCTGCGCTCGTTGCCGCCGTACTTGAACCTGATCGCTTTCGCCCAGATGCGCCGGGCGACCCGGCCGATCACCGAGTACTCGGGATCGAGGCCGTTCGAGAAGAAGAAGCTGAGGTTGGGGGCGAAGTCGTCGATGTTCATGCCTCGCGAGAGGTAGTACTCGACGAAGGTGAAGCCGTTGGCCAGGGTGAAGGCCAGCTGGGTGATGGGGTTCGCTCCGGCCTCGGCGATGTGGTAACCGGAGATCGAGACCGAGTAGAAGTTGCGCACGTCGTGCGCCGTGAACCACTCCTGGATGTCCCCCATCAGCTTGAGACCGAAGTCCGTGGAGAAGATGCAGGTGTTCTGGGCCTGGTCCTCCTTCAGGATGTCGGCCTGCACGGTGCCCCGCACGCTGCGCAGCAC
>JBFIHP010000257.1:0-5385 GCA_041601735.1 Planctomycetota bacterium
GCGGGCCCATGCGACCGCAGGCCCCGCCCCACTGGATGCCGAAGCGATCGGGTTCGGCCCGGAAGCGCGCCATGTTCGCTCGATTGGCGAAGCGATAGCTGTGACGACGATCCTGCGCGGTCCAGTCCTCGCGGCCCTCGACCTCGACCCCCTCGCAGAGGGCGACGGGATCGAGGCCGCCCAGCGCGAGCGGCCTGGGCGATGCGGTTTCCTGCGCCGGCGACGGGACGGACAGGATGGCGACGAGGGCGACGAGGGCGATCTTCATGGTTCGTATCTCCTCCGACCCGACGATCGTAGGACGAAGCGCCGCGCCGCGTCCATCATCGAGTCGAGGAGAAGCGAAGAAGATCCGCGAATCGCCGGAGTGCGGCCCGGTGACCCTGGACGGATCCACTCGAATCGCCGATGAATGGGGTATGAGCGACCAGCGCCCCGGCAGCGGTACGGATCTCCTTGGATTCATCTTCATCTTCGGCTTCGGAGCGGTCTTCGCCCTCGCCGGTCTGACCACTCTCTACCTGGTCGTCGGACGCCCCGACACCGTCAATTCGGGCGATCCGGGGGTCGGCGCCATCGTGGGCGGCATCTTCGCGCTGATCGGATTCGGCATCATGCTGGCGGCGGTCAAGATGCGCTCGCTGACGGCGAGGAAGAAGGCGGCGCAGGCGAAGCACCCCGAGGAGCCCTGGCTCTGGCGACCCGACTGGGCCGAGCGGCGGATCAGGAGCACCCAGGGCCGCACGGCGCTCTTCCTGTGGATCTTCGCCCTCTTCTGGAATCTCATCTCCTGGAGCGTCGCACCGCTGGCCCTGCGAGACGCCCCCGACGAGCCCGCCGCCTACATCGTCCTGATCTTCCCGCTGGTCGGCCTGGGTCTCCTCACGGCGGCCGCCGTGGTCAGCCTGAGGATGCGACGCTACGGCGAGAGCATCTTCGTGCCGACGAGCCTCCCCGCGGTGATCGGCGGGGAGTTCCGGGGGCGGATCGTGGTCAGCCGGACGATCGAGCCGGAACGCGATCTCCGTCTGAAGCTCAGCTGCGTCCGGGTGGTCACTCGCGGCAGCGGCAAGAACTCGAGCACGCACGAGGACGTTCTCTTCGCGAACAGCGAGACGATCGCGGTCGGAGACCTCGTCCAGGACGGGCACCAGACCGAGATCCCGGTCCGCTTCACGATCCCCTGGGGCTGGCCGCCGAGCGACGATTCCAACCCGCGCAATCGCGTCGTCTGGCGCATCGACGCCGAGGCCGAGATGGTCGGCATCGACTACAGGGTGCGCTTCGAGATCCCCGCCTTCGTGACCGCCGATTCCAACCGTCAGCTTGCCGAGGTGCCGAAGCGCCCGATCGACCTGGAGACCGCCGACCGGCTCGGGCGTCCCTTCGAGAACTCGAAGATCGGCCTGCGCCGGCTCGAGGACGGCGCCGTCGAGCTCGACTTCCCCGCCGGGCGCAATCCCGGGATGATGATGGTGCTCGGTGTCATCGCGATCGTCTGGGGCGCGATCGTCGTCCTGCTGGCGCAGAGCGACGCCCCCCTGATCTTCCCTCTGGTCTTCGGCCTCTTCGAGGCGCTCATCGTCCTGGCCTTCCTCCACGCCCTGTTCTCGGCCTCGATCGTCCATCTGAGACCGGACGGCGTCGGCTACGAGAAGCGGGTCCTCGGCTTCATCAGGCGCGGCTGGCACGAGCGGGCGGAGATCGCCGGCCTGAGCGTCGACGTGGGCTCGCAGTCGGGGAACAAGTCCTGGCACCGCCTGCGGCTCGACCTGCGGTCCGGCAAGAAGGTGGTCCTGGGCGACGGCATCGCCGAACGCGACGAAGCGGTGGCGCTGGAGGCGACCGCGGAGGAGGTCCTCGGCCTGCGCAAGGAGTCGGGGCGGACCGAACCGGTCAGAGAATGACCGAGACCCCCCAGTTCTGGGCGGCGAGTTGCTCGACCAGGCGGCGCGCATCGCCCCTCACGCCGATGCCGATGGCATTGATCTTGATCCGCCGGAAGCGGTTCATGCGGCGGATGGCATCGAGGATGAGATCGGTGTCGACGATCCTGCCCGAGCCCGGCGCGCCGTCCGAGAGCAGGAAGACCGTATCGACATCCGGGATCTCCATGGCCAGCACGAGGGAGTCGTAGATGTTGGTGCCGCCGGCCGCGGTCAGGGCATCGACCCAGGCCCGCGCCTTGTCGAGCTCCGTCGGCGTCGCCATCACCAGGGTCCCGGCATAGGGCTTCGGCGTGTGCGTGAAGGCGATGATCTCGAAGGCGTGCTTCTCGCCGAAGCGGGAGAGCGCCGACTTCAGCTCGTTCTTCGCCTGGTAGATCCGATCGGTGGTTCCCGTGTTCGAGCGCGCGCTCATCGAGCCCGAGGTGTCGATGACGAAGGCCACGCGAGTCGAGTCGATGTCGATGCCGTAGAAGCCGTAGCGGTTGCCGTCGTCCTCGGTGACGACGACGCTGCGTTCCGGCCGCGGCGGCAGGGGCAGCTCGTCGCGCACCTTCGGCCACCAGCTCTTCCAGCGCTCGATGCGGCGACCCCACTGGGTCCCGGTGAGGTTGGTGAGCGCCGCGACCAGCTCGCCGGCAGGTCGGCCGTCCTCGTGATCGAGCCGCGAGACGAGGAAGTCCACGACCTCCTTGTCGCGCAGGTAGGTGAGGGCCTCGTAGGCGGCGATGCGCAGCGCGCCGCGATCCTGCTTTGCGTTCTTGATGAAGACCTCGCGGGCCCGGGCCGCGTGCTTCTCCTGGAGCAGGCGCATGGCCACGACGCGAAGTTCCCAGGCCCTGGACTCGCCGGCGATGGCGAGGAGATCGGCGACGAAGGCCTCGTCGTCTCGCGAGAGCTCGAAGCGGGCCTCGAGCGCGTCCGCGGCCTTCGGCACCGAGCCCCGGCGGATGAGCTTGTCGAGGATGGCCACGACCAGGGCGCTGGGATGCTTCGCCAGGGCCGAGATCGCCCGTCCGGCGATCTCCTCGTCGTCACCGTCGCAGAGCCGCTTCAGGACCGCGACGTTCCTCTCGTCGGGATGGGCGCTCATGCTGGCGATGGCCGCGCGACGGATCAGCGGGTCCTGCTCCTTCGCCCCGCGGTCGCGGAACCAGGCGAGGATCTTCGGATGCGCCATCTCTCCGGCGGCATCCTGGAAGCTGCGCTCGGTCGCCGTGTTGCGCTGCTTCATGAGATCGAGCATCAGGTCGAAGGCCTGGGGATCGTCGAGCCGACCGAGGAGGGGCAGCCAACGCGCCGCGGTCTTCTCACGCTCCTGGCGCGAGAGGTGGCGACCGAGGGCCGGCATGAAGCGCTTGTCGTTCTTCTGCCCGAGCGCCGCGATCGCCGCGTACTTCAGGTTGTCCTCCGCCTGCTTGCGGAGATGCGGCTGGATGAAGTCCTTGTAGGTCTCGTCGATGCCGAACCGATTGGTCGCGTAGTTGATGACCAGGGCGCCCAGGTTCTCGGAGTGCCCCTTCATGATCTCGCGCAGGAAGTCGAGCGCGCCCTCGTCGTCGCTGTAGGCGATCGCGAAGACGACGTTGGAGTGGAGCTGCCGGTCCTCGTCGTCGGCGAGGATCTTGCGATAGACGTCCTTCCACTCGGGCTCGACCTCGCGCAGGGCCCGGACCGCGGCCGAGCGGGTGGCGAAGTCCGCACCCTCGCGCATCTGCGCGACGATCAGCTCCCTCACACCGGGGGTTGCGGGATGATTGGCGAGAGCCGAGACGATCTGGCTGCGCATCCCGGCGAAGTCGGGCTTCTCGAAGATCTCGAGCAGGTAAGGCGCGACCCGCTCGTCGTCCAGCGGGCCGAGCTGGGCGAGAGCGCGGCGCCGTTCCGCATCCGTCGCCTCGTCGTCCTCGAGAGTGGCGCGCAGGTCGAGGAAGCTCGGCGGCGTCGGTGCGGAGGTCGGCTGCGTCGTCGGCCGGGAATCCGGGGCCTGCTGGGCCTGGATCGCGGGCCAGATCACGAGCAGCGCGATGAGCGGGAGCAGGTTCCGCATGGACGTCTCGATCCTCCGGTCGCTTCGAGCGTGAAGGCGGAGTCTACGGATCGTCCCCGCCCGGGGCCAGATCCGCCGACTTCCCCCATACGGTGCCTGGCACCGTATGGGGGAGATTCGCGGCGGAATGTGCCAGGCACCGTATGGGGGAGATTCCGGACGAAGGGGCCACCCTCATCGACCGAAGGGAGACCCTGAAAAAACCGCGGCCCCCCACTCTTGCGAGCGAGGGGCCGCGGCCGGCTTCGATCCCTGAACCGATCGCGCTGACGCGGTCGGACAGTCAATCACCTCTCAAGGATCGACCGTGAGGGACACCACGTTGGTCAGCGCGATGTTCTGGGTCGAGGAGAAGACGACGCTCTGGAAGTGGATCGTCATGCCGGCGATGAAGGGCGGCAGGTAGGACACGATGGCGCACTCGCCCGCGTTCGAGGTCCGGAAGGCCGCGTTGAAGATGTCCGGCGCCGTGCCGTCCGCCACGAGCAGGATGCCCGGGAAGGTGTTGGTCACCGGATCGTAGCTGCCGACGTCGAGCTGGCCCTGGGGCGTGAGGACGACGTTGGCGAGGTTGAGGTTGCCGGCGAAGAGCTGGATCGGCTGGTTCGGCTCGCCCTCCCAGCGGAAGACGGTCGGACCGAGGACGTTCGCCGTGGCCTCGTAGGGACCCGGCAGGCCGGCGCTCACGGGCTGACCGTGCAGCGCGTCGGTGGCGTAGTTGATGTCGAACTCGCCGATGCCGAGCTGCGGCCTCTGGCCCTTCTGACCGATCGCGACCTCGACGTTGTCGATGGCCCAGTACCAGTCGAAGTTGCCGGTGTAGCGGAAGCGCAGCATGGCCTCGCTGGAGCCGCCGGCGGCCGCGGTGATGTCGAAGCTCTCGGACGTCGAGTTGGCGGTCGTGACGTTGTAGCTCGAGACCAGGTTCCAGACCGAACCGTCCCAGACCTCGACGGTGCCGAGGCTCGCGCCGAACTGCCGGAAGTACTGGTCGAAGTTCAGTTCGATCGCGCCCACGCTCGCGTCGAAGCGCGGCGAGACGAGCGCGGCGGCGACCGAGTTGCCGGAGCCGGAGTCATCCGAGTCGCAGATGGCGAAGGGCGCCGAGACCGGCGAGTTCACCGTGACGCTGCCCGGGTTGTCGAAGCGCCAGCCGTCCAGCTTCGCGCGGTTTCCCTCTTCGAAGGACGAGATCCAACCCATCGGGGGCTGGATGCCCGAGGCGCTCGAGAAGTCCTCGAAGAAGCCCGTCGGCGCGTCGCCGAGCTTCTCGTACTGGACGGTCACGATCGGCAGCATGTTGATGAGCTGCTGGATGAAGGGATAGTCGCCGGCGAAGCCCTTGGTGATGGCGAGGCTGGCGTCCTGCGCGATGGTGGTGGGCGCCGA
>JBFIHP010000258.1:0-5381 GCA_041601735.1 Planctomycetota bacterium
GCCCTCGGCGGCGAGCATGCCGATGGCCGGTCCGAGATCGTCGTCGTCCTCGACGACGAGCACGCCGTCGTCGCCGTCATAGACGTGGTCATCGCCCGGAAACCAGGGCAGGTTCAGGGCGGGTCGCCCGAGGATCATCGCGATCGCGATGACGCTCGACGAGCCCAGGGAGGTCACGGCGTCGGCCGCGCGAATGTCGCGCGCGAGCGGCCCGGTCGAGAGCATGACATCACGACCGCAGAGTTCCTTCATGTGGTCGAGATAGACCTCGCGAGTCGGCTCACGGAGCGCTTCGGGCAGGCGACCCAGCTCGAGGGGATGAGGACGGATCGCGACCTGGAAGCGCTGCGGCAGGCGCCGGACGGCGCGACCGATCGCCTCGTGAACGGCGACGAAGCGCTCGGTCATCGCGCGATAGAAGGACGACGCGCCCTCGGCGTAGCCGGTGGTGAACAGGACCAGCGGACGATCCGGGTCGAGCCCCGTCGCCGCCCGCGCGTCGCGGGCATCGGGGCGGTTTCCGGGCTCGTAGAACTCGTCCCACTGCATCGAACCGGTCAGGTGGATGCGCTGCCGCTCGTTGCCGAGCTTCAGCATGTGCTCGCGCGCGCGACTTCCGGCGGCCGCGACGTGATCGGCGTAGACGCGATCCATGTTGCCGGCGTAGCTGAGGTGCGCGAGGCTCCCGTAGATGCCGTGCGCGATCTGGAGGCTGGGGATGCCGAGTTGCCTCGCCCGCGCGATGGTCGCGCGCTGGGCGTGGTTGTTGTCGCAGCCCAAGATCAGGACCGAGGGCCGGCGAACGGTCTGAAAGCGTTCGAAGCGTTCGAGCGCCGCGAACTCGAGGCCGGCCAGCTCGACGATGCGACGGATCAGCGCCTGAGGCGCGAGCGCCAGCGGATTGCCGAGTTCGCAGTGGAAGGCCTGGACCGAACGAGGGTCGGCGACGACGCTCGGCAGCTCGGCGAGCAGGCGATCGTGACGGGCGGCGGCCTGGCCTCCGGCGCAGCTCTCGATGTCGGCTCCCCAGCCCGGGACGTCGTCTACGGCCGGACCGGCGCAGACCACCTCGAAGTCGCGCTCCTCGAGGAGCGGGGCGAGCCGGCGCACGAGCGGCGCGGCGAGGTCCATGAGGAGGGCCAGACGGGTCAAGTCGGCTCTCCCCTCTCGACCAGGAGCGGGTCGAGCAGATGCGCCTGGAGCTCGCGCTCCATCGGCGGACCGAGCTCGACGCCGTCGGCGTCGAGCGCCGCGGGCCAGGGGCCGCGGCGGTGCCAGCTCTCGGCGAGTTCGGTCAGGCCGCGGGTGATCGCGAGCAGTTCGTCGTGACCGTGATCGGGGATGAAGCGGGCGATGATCGCCAGCGAGGTCCGGGGCGGCGAGACGCGGCTCTCCGTGCAACGCGGGCAGACGTGGATCGCGAGCGGCAGGCCGCCGAGGCTGCCCTGGGGCGAATCGAAGCGCTCACCGCAGCTGCAGGAGATCGTGAGAGTCGCGCCCGCGAGCTCGAGCCGGAAGCCCACGACCTGGTCGAGTTCGAGTTCCTTCACCGCCGGACTCCCGTCACTTCGAGTGGAGATAGGCCGACTCGAGGCAGGCCCGGCAGACGTCGAGCTGGCGCCATGTCCCCTCGCGCATGTGGCGCCGCAGATCCTTCATGTCGGCCGAATTCCACAGCTCGTGGATGCTGCTCTCGCCGACGTTGCCGATCTTGATCTTGTAGTTGTACTGGGCGCAGCAGGGATGCACGTCGCCGTTGCCCTTGATGACCATGCGTTCGAAGGGCTGCGGACAGCTGTAGTCGTCGGGGACGATCTTCGAGACGGCGTGCTTGGCGAGGAAGCCCTCGTTGTGCACCGGCGGCATGTACTCCTGGACGGTCACCAGGTCCGCCCTCCCCTTCCACATGTCGATGTAGTCCTGGACCTCGTGCTCGTTGCCGGCGAGACGCACGAAGGAGAGCCGGAGGATCGGCAGCAGCGAGCCCTTGCGCTCGCGGATGTCGAGGAAACGCTCGACGTTTTCGACCACACGATCGAAGTCGCCGCCGATGCGCACCTGGTCGTAGGTCGAGGCCGTCGCGGCGTCCATGCCGACGTAGAGGCGGGTGAGGCCGGCGTCGATGAGCGCCTCGGCCTTCTCCTCGTCGAGGAGACTCGCGTTGGTGTTCATCCTGAGATCGATGATCCCCGCCTCGTGGGCCCCGCGGATCCGCTCGATGATCAGCGGGTCCATCAGGGGCTCGTTGAGCACGTTGAAGTTCATCGAAGGGCAGCCGTGTCGCGCGGCCTCGGCGATGATGCGGTCGGAGAGTTCCCGGCTCATGACCTCCGAGTAGCGCACCTCGCGGAGCGCCTCGGGCTCCGAGTAGGTGCACATCGTGCAGCGATAGTTGCAGCGGAGCTGGGTCTCGAGCGCCAGGAAGAGCGGGAACTCGGTCTCGATCTCCATCCGGTGGGCGCGGTCCCAGAGCTCGCGATAGGCCGCGAAGCGCGGTCCGAGGATCGAGCCCAGATAGGCGTTGATGTCGCCGTGGCGGGAGTGATCCGCGACGTAGGAGAACTCCGCCGACGGGGTCAGCGGATCCTGCGTCTCCTCGATCGCGCCGCCCACGGCCTCGATCGTCCCGTTTCGCAATTCGGTCATGCTCATCCCTTCCCGGCGGACAGGAGGGTCCGCCTGCATGAATATCGACCCGGGCCGGCGGGCGCTTGAGCGCAAAAAGGGCTCTATCGCGGGGCTCGACAGTGGCCTGACGGCCCCTAAGATCCAGGGGGTCTTGACCTTCTGATTCCGCTTTCGATCATGCAGGACGATCTCCTCGACCTCTTTCGGAGGAGGGATCGAGGCGACGATCGCCGCGATGAAGGCCAGCGAGGGAGACAGCCGGATGAGCCGGATCAGGATCGACATCAAGGCGGCCGCGGCAGCCGCAGGCTGCGGCGGCGAACTCCTCGGTGACCCCGAGCGGCCGCTCGGCCGACCGACGCCGATCGAGAGCGCCGGCCCCGGCGATTTCGCCTTCCTCGATGCGGGCAAGCCGGACGAGGCAGCGCGAGGCTCGGCCGCCGGCGTCATCTTCCTCGCGCGGGCGATCGAGAAGACGAGCGCGACCACCCAGATCATCTGCGCCGATCCCCGCGGGGCCTTCTTCGGCATCCTCCGCGAGGCCGTCGCCGCCGAGCAGGCGGCCCTCGAGCCGGGCATCGCGGGGACGGCACGCGTGCACCCCGAAGCCCGCGTCTCGACACGCGCCCGGATCGAGGACTTCGTCAGCATCGGTGCCGGAACCACGATCGGCGCCGGCAGCCTGCTCCGGCCGGGCGTCGTGGTCGGCCGCGACTGCGTGATCGGTGACGGGGTGACGCTCCATGCCAACGTCTCGATCCGCGAGGGCACGGTGATCGGCGACCGGGTCACGATCCACGACGGTAGCTCGATCGGCGCCGACGGCTTCGGCTACCTCCCGACGCGCGAGGGACTGCTCAAGGTGCCGCAGATCGGCATCGTGGTGATCGAGGACGACGTGGAGATCGGCGCCAACGTCTGCATCGATCGCGCGGCGCTCGGCGAGACGCGGATCGGCCGCGGTACGAAGATCGACAATCTGGTCCAGATCGCCCACAACGTGGTCATCGGTCCGCACAGCGTCGTGATCTCGCAGGTCGGCATCTCGGGCAGCACGACGCTCGGCACCGGCGTCATGATCGGCGGACAGGCGGGGCTCGTGGGCCACCTCAGGATCGGCGACGGCGCGAAGATCGGCGCCCAGAGCGGCGTGGGTGACGATCTGCCGGCCGGCGCCGAGGTGCTGGGTTCGCCGGCCTACGACAAGCGGACGGCGCTGCGCACCGCGATGACGCTTCCGCGCCTGCCGGAGATGCGCAGGCGGCTCCAGGAACTCGAGCGACGCCTGTCCCGGCTCGAGGGTCAGTCGGATTCGGGAACGAACTCGACGCCGTAGTCGCCGGACTCGACGATCACGCAGCCGACCGCGCGAGCGATCGCGCGCAACATCAAGGCCTGATGGCCGATGATGTTGGGGCGGAGCATGACCTTCCTGCCGTCGATCTCCTCGGGGATCCGCACGAAGGTCCGGGCGAAGAGCTCGAGGGTTTCCGTCTTCAGCTCGTAGACCATGAGGGTCTGCTCACCCTCCTTGCCGATCACGGGGAGCAGCCGCTCCTCGAGCAGGCGCTCGAATCGACCGGCATGAACCTCCGGCCTTTTCTCGGCCAGGGCGGCGAGGTTCGACTCCACGATCGTCTCGCCGTGGCGCAGCAGCCGAAGCGGGGCCTCGACGTCGCCGGCCTCGCCGCCTTCGAACTCGAGCCCCTCGTCGAGGATGCCCTTCTCGCTCAGGTAGACGTACATGTCCACGCCGACGATCTCGCCGTCCGCGAGACCCTTGGCCTGATCGACGAGGTCGCGGGCCAGGACGCGGGTCTCGGCCTGCAGGGGCTGGAGCTTGCGCGGCCCCTCGAGTTCGACGGCAAGGCCCTTCTCGACGACCTCGAGGCTCGGCGGCTCGCCGCCTCCGCCGACGTAGACGACCCGCGCGAGCTCCCGGATCTCGGCACCCGCCTCCTGGACACGGAAGGCGAAGGAGACTCCCGCGTTCAGCGCGATCCTCTCGTTGCCGAACTCGAGGTGACCGCTCCCGCGACGCACGTGGAGGTAGAGGCTGCGGGGTCGTCCCTTCCGGCCTGGAGCGGCCTGCACGACGAGGCGCAGGCCGGGCGAGGCCTCGAAGCCGGCGATGCCGGCGAGCTCGAATCGTCCGGGCGGCGCCTTGCGGGCGAAGTCGAAGGCGGCGAAGCCGGATTCGAAGCGCAGCAGGAGTTCCTCGCCGTCGCCGAAGTGAAGAACGGTGCCGGGTCCGAATTCGACCGAACCGCCCGCGAACAGGCGAGCTCGACCGCCGCCGAGTTCGGCCGCGGCGACGCCCTCGCCGTCCCAGACGTCGTCGCCGTCGGCGCGGGTCTTCTCGGGCACGCGCGGCCAGAAGAGTCGTCCCTCGACCTCCTCGAGCCGCGCCAGCTTGCGACGGACGGCGACGGGCTGGGGTTCGACCGCCTCGCGGCCTTCGTCCGCGACCTCGCGCCCGCGTCCTTCCGACCGGTCCTCCTCCTCGCGCCCGGCTCGAACGGCCACGATCACGACGACGAGAACGGCCAGCAGGACGACGCCCAGGATCGCCAGGCCCCGCTTCGCCGAGCGATCACCCTGCGCATGGATGCGCTCGAGGTTGCGGACACCCCGGTCCACCAGACGCCGCCGTTTACCCTTCTTCTGCCGACCCTCGCCCGGGTCCTGCGGGTCCTCCGCCATGTCGCTCTCCTCCGGCACCGAAGCCCCGATCCTAAGGCATGAATCCGCGC
>JBFIHP010000259.1:0-5375 GCA_041601735.1 Planctomycetota bacterium
CTCCAGATCCTGGACGATGGCGTTCATCTTGGTCTCGAGGCCCATCTTGTCGATGGCGTCGATGCCCTCCTGGAGGAGGTTGGCCGAGAACTCGCGGTCCTCCTTCAGGAGGCGGACCTTGAGACGAGCCATTTTCTCGCGGAGGTTGCCGAGCCTCCGGGTGAGCGCGCGCTGCTCGGTCGTGATCGCCTGGAGTTCCTTCAGGCGGCCCTCGTCCTGGGCCCGTGCCTCGGTCGCCCCGACCAGCAGGATGGTCATGAGCGCGAGAGGAAAGACGATCTTGTTCATGCGGCTGCTCCCGTGCGCTGTCCGTCGCTCTGAACGTTTCGCAATGCGGTTCGATCCGATCATTTGGCGATCTTCTTGGTCCGGTCCCAGAGCCCCTTTTCGAGCTCGATGATGTCCTTCAGGCCCTGGATGATGTCCTGGAAGTCCTCCCAGGCCTCCATCTTGTCGAGCAGGAGCAGGAGGCTCCGGTGGAGCGCTTCCTGCGCGGCGCCGGCCTCGACCAGGCGGCGACCCCGTTCTCCGGGATCGGTCGTCTCGAGGCAGCGCTTGAGGGCCGCGTCGAGCGCCGGGCCCTGGCTGCGGCCGACCTCGAGCATGATGGCCATGATACGGGTCAGCTTGCCCATGGCCTCGGTTTCATCGATCTGACGGCTGAGTTCGGGAACGGCCTGCGCCACGACCTCGAGGTGCGAGGCGCCGCCTTCGCGATGCAGGGCGAAGCTCCGGGCGATGAGATTCTCGGTCAGGTTCGAGGGGGCGAGGCGGTTGTAGAGGTAGCCGTCGAAGATGCGCAGGAAGGCGCGCTCGGCCTCGCTGAGGCCGGAGGCCAGGATGGCGTGGCGCGAGATCAGCGCGTGGACGGAGTCCGGGCTGAAGGCGGTCTCCTCGTCGGCGCCGATCAGGGACGCGAGTTCGGCCTTGGCGGCGACCAGCCCTTCCTCGACCTGTTGCACCATGTCCTTGATGCGGACCTGACCGCGCATGAGATCGCGTTCGATCTCGACCGGCTCGCGGACGTTCAGGGCGAGCAGGGTGGGGTAGCGGCTCCGGTTGGGCTCGGGGTCGTCCGGCGTGCTCCGGGTGTCGGCCGCCTCGAGGGCGATGAGCAGGTTGGCGCCCGGCGCCAGGGCCTCGCCGCCCTCCGCGGCGCCGAAACTCCCGATCAGGATCGGCGCGAAGACGTGGCGCTCGCGCGGGTCGTCGCCCGGCAGGATCTCGTCCGCGGCAATGACGTGACGCGCGGCGAAGTCACCCTCGCGGGAGACGTCCCAGCGGTAGACGATCTCGCCGACCCGGTGGTCGTCGGTCACGATGAACTCGAGCGGGATCGCGGCGCGGGGCGAGACGTCGAGGAAGGAGACGTCCGGCATGCGGATGGCGATCTCCGGCGGCAGGTCGGGCTGCGCCGAGATGTTGAAGTTCGGGGCCTCGCGGCTCGGCGCGCCGTTTCTGCCGATCAGGCGGTAGGTGTAGAAGTGATCGTCGGTGAGCGTGAAGCGCCAGACGAAGAGGCGCGGGTCGCCGGCCTCGGCCTCGAGCTTCATCGCCGCGGCCTCGTTCTCGTCGAGGACGATGGCGAACTCGGCGAGGTCGGCCGAACTGCGGAAGCGCATCACGACATCCGTGCCTCTCGGGCCGACGACGTTGTACTCGCGAACGCCCTCGCGGTCCTCCCTGCCGGTCTCGTTGATGTAGTCCGGATAGTCGTAATCCACGAGCAGCTCATCGACACGCGGAGCCGTGCGGACGTTGACCCGGAAGTAGGGCTTCTCGTCCTCGTCGTCGCCGCCGGTCACGAAGAACTCGAAGGAGCCGGAGACCCGACCGAAGCGGTATTCGAAGATGTCGCCTTCGGCCTTGGCGCCCAGTTCGATGACGATCGGATCGGGGTTCTTCTCGCGGGGCAGGCCGTACTTGATCAGCCGCACGCTGGTCGGGATCTCGCCGAGGGCGCGGGCTTCGACCCTGAGGACGGCGCCCTCGGGCACCCAGAGCTCGTGGAATCCCGCACGCGGCTCCTCGTGACGGAACTGGTCGATGTTGGGGATGGTCACCTCGATCCGGGTGTCGGGCGGCCACTCCTCGTCCCCGAGCAGGATCGAGCGATTGAACCAGATCTCGGCGTGCTGCGGCAGGGCGACGGCGTAGCCCGCGAGGAAGATCAGGGCGCCGAGGGCCTGCAGGAGCGGGCGGCGCAGCCCCCTCGCCGAGACCGCATCCGAGAAATCGCTCTCGCCGTAGCGTTCATTCGCGCGGGTGACGGCGGCCGCCATCATGTCCTTCGACTCGGTCTCGCCCGGGTCGGCGATCTTGCGGCCGAACTGCAGGGCCGAGATCAGCTCGTCGCCGATCTCGGGGCGGGCGCGCTGGACCACGAGCGCGAGCGCGTGGTCGTCGAGCGGTACCTTGAAGGGCCCGAGGAAGAAGCGGTAAGCGCCCCAGAACATGGTGCCGACCATGATCAGGAGGAGACCGGTCCGGGCCTCGACGGGCAGGTGGAAGAGCCAGTCGAGCAGGAAGGAGCCGACGACCATCGCGGCCGCGAAGAGCACGAACATGAGCGTGCTGTGGCTGAGCAGGATGAAGCGGATCCGGCCCTTGAGGGCTCTCAGTCTCGCGACGATCGGGCTTTCGCTTGCAGGGGCCATTCGGGTCTCAGCGCTGGAAGATCGGGAGATACTGGTAAGGGATCTGCAGGATGATGCAGGCGACGGCGGTGCCGAAGACGTCGCCGGGGCCCGGGTAGTTGCGCCAGGAGCCGTTGGCCTGCTGGTTCTCGAGCAGCTCGTCGCGGATTCGCGGCCAGTAGAAGCCGTCCCAGAGCTCGCGGTCGCGGCTCTCGTCGCCCGCGATGAACATCACCTGGGCCGCGTAGTAGTGCCCGTACCAGTAGAAGTAGGTCGGGTAGTTCTCGTGCTGGTAACGCTTCAGCTCGGAGATGCGCCGCTTCAGCCAGCGGATGCCCGGCTTGATCATGTCGTCGTCGTAGTAGCCGGCGTGCATGAGCGAGGCGAGCCCGGCCGCGGTGAGCGCGAAGCTGACCCGCGTCTCGGGCTGATCGATCTGGTACTTGAAGGCGCCGCGGCGCGAACCCACGGGATAGGCCGAGTCCTGGATGTACTTGTAGGCCCGGGTGATCGTGTTCTTCGGCACCTGGATGCCGATGTTGCGGGCGGCGCGGAGCGCCATGAGCTGGCAGACCGCGATCGACATGTCGGAATCCGGAGCGTAGGGGCGGTAGCGCCAGGCGCCCTGGCTGTTCTGGGTCTGCACGGTGAGGTCGATCGCGTGCTGGAGCTTGGCCTGGAGGTCCGGCCGCCTGGTCATGCCGAAGATCTCCGCCAGGAAGAGCGAGGCGAAGGCATGGCTGTACATGCGGGTCTCGTAGGCCGAGATGAAGCCGGTGTCCTCGTCCACGCAGGAGAGGACGAAGTCGGTCCCGCGTTCGACGACGTGGCCGTACTTGCCCCGGCCGGGGAGCTGGCCGTTGGCCAGGAAGGCCATCAGCGCCAGCGAACTCACGCCGACGTGCGGCTTGTTCGAGGCAGTCAGCTCGTAGCGGTCGTTGAACTTGAAGCCGACGTCCTGGAACCAGCTGCCGGTGCCGAGATCCTGCTTCTCGGCGAGGTAGGCGAGGCCGCGCTCGACCGCCTCGCGGACGCGGGCGTTGTCGTCACGCGCCGCCTCCAGCGCGAGGTCGCGGGCCGGCGCCGGGTCGGCGCCGTCGAGCCTCGCGTCGGGGGCGGTGGGCGTCTCGGCGATCAGGGCGACCCCGGCGGGCTCGGCGCTGCCGGAGGGCATGAAGCGCAGGCCGCCGGCGACCACGAGTCCGAGGGAGAGGAGGGCTATGGCTTTCATCATGGCTCGTACACCTTCAAGAGGGGTCCATCGGCGACCACCAGGCGGCCGCCCAGGAAGGCGACCTCTCCGGCGCTGCTGGAGCTCCGGGTTTCCAGTTCGATCTCCTCCTCGACGCGACCGCTCTCGCGATCGATCAGGTAGAGCTTGGTCTTCCAGCGACCGGAGCGCATGCCGCGCATGTCCTCGATGACGCGCAGGAGGACGCCCTCGGCGAAGGGCTGGGCGCGCACCAGGGTCCGGCCGGTGAAGTTCGTGCTCCGCCAGCGCGTCGAGGATGTGTTCATGTCGTAACACTCCGCGTAGACGCTCACGCGATTCTCGAAGCCCTTCTGGACCGCGATCAGGTCGCGGCCCGAGACGGTCGGGGCATCGGCGAGATCGACGCCGCGGGCCAGGCCCTGCTTGAACTCCGCGGTTCCCTTGCGGCAGTTCACCACCACCAGGGTCTCCGGAGCCTGGGCCGGGCGCAGACGGTAGACGAGCAGCTCGGGCGCCAGGTTCTGGTAGAAGCGCGCCGGGCCCTCGCCGACCTTGCGGCGCCACTTGCCGCGACCGCTGATCGGGTCGTGGGCGACGATCTCCTGTTCGGCGCGCCGGGAGCCCTGCGTAACGGCGATGACATGGCCGTCCGGAGAGAAGAAGGGCTCCATGACGTCGCTGATGTCGAGACCGTCGGGCCAGGCCGGCGCCGGGGAGAGCGTGAGGCCGTCGATCACGAGCGCCGCGAGCCGGTTCTCGAGCGGCAGCAGAACGTGCCGCCCGTCGATGCGCAGCCCGTCGCCGCGCGCGACGCCCGCGATCACCTTCGCCGCGACGAAGCTGCCGTCCACGAGGCTCCTCGTCTGCAGGGTGAAGTCGGTCGGGAAGCCGGACTTCTCGAGCACGAGGAAGACCTTGCCCTGACCCACGCCCAGTCCGCTGATGCGGAGGAATTCGGGGTCGTAGCGCCAGTGCTCGCGGCCGCTCTCGGGATCGAGTACGACCACGGCGCCGTCGATCACCATGATCAGGCGATCGTCCCACCAGAAGGCCTTCTCGGACTCGATGCCGTCGAGCGCGTCCATGCGCCAGAGCCGGCGACCGTCGGCGAGGGCGTGGGCCGCGAGTTCGCGCGAGCGCTGCACGAGCACGAGCTCGGCCGCCGCCTCGGGGCGCCGCCCTCGCGGCTCGATCAGACTCCACTCGCCGGGCGCGTCGGCGTCGCCGATCGACCAGGCGAGTTTCGGCCTCAGGCCGAAACTCGGCGAGGCGGGCAGGCCCTCCGCCCGCGCGGGGAGCTCCGCGAGCCGGGCGCGGGCGCGTTCGAGGAGGTCGGGGTCGTCGGCCTCGTGGGCGGCGAGCGAGGCGAGCCGCGTCCAGATCTGGGAGGCGCTGTCGTCGAAGCCGCGCTGTTCGAGGGCCTCGGCCAGGAGGGCGAGGGGCTCGCCGCTGACCTGCCCGAAGCGGGCGAGGAATTCCTGGATGCCGCGGATCGCGCCGTCGACGTCGCCGGCGCCGAGCTGGGC